>JASFHE010000089.1:0-13938 GCA_050123415.1 Desulfobacteraceae bacterium
TATTAATTACTTCTTCAACCGGTACTCCTCTTCGCGCAAGTGTTAAGAGATCATTTACCATTGCGGCTGCCTTCATTCCGGAGTTTTTTATAATTTTCAGATTTTCACATAATTTAATATTTTCTGAGTATTCTAATTCTAAAATTTCCGGATAATTTACTGATGCTGATAGCGTATTATTTAAATCATGTGCTACACCACTGGCGACTATACCTATAAGTTCCATTTTCTGTGATTGACTGAGTTTCTGCTGCATTTCAGATAATTCTTTATTTGACCTAATCACAAGTTCATTTGATTTTTTTAAATCATTCAGTGTCTTCTCTATCTTTTTTTTATATTCATAGTTTTGAATCCGCCACAGTCCAATACCTCCGCCAAATAAAATCCCCATAATTAATAGAAAAATGTATTCTCCAAATACTGGCATCTCTCCATAATAGAATCTTCGGATGAGTGTAAACATGACATTGAAGAATATTAAGCCGAGTAATAATGCGATTAAAAGATGAGAGTATTTTTTTAACAGGTCTTTTTGAACAAGAAATTTCATTTGATAGCATCCTTAATTATAACTGTTGAGATGGAATGTAATCTGCGCCGCAAGAACTTTTAAGTATGATGCCTGAAGAAATAACTTTTAATATATACCATGTGATTTCAATAGTTTCAAATTGATTTAGTATTAATCTATCAGATATTAAAGATACCCTTTCACATTATTGTCATTTATATACATTTTTCTTGTAATTTACTTGACATTATTATAGCATTATTTTGCTATTATAATTATATCATTAAAATATTATTAAATCGTTCTCTTTTTGCTATTTTAAAGATAATTGGAGAAAAATGGCAAGTAAACTAAAAGTGCTTCTCATTAATCAGCATAACAGTGGTCGAAGTCAAATCGCAGAGGCTTATTTAAAAAAATATTACGGCAAATATATTGAAATAGAAAGTGCAGGTCTGGAGCCTGCAAAAGAAATAAATCCATTGGTCGTCCAAGTTATGGCTGAAGAGGGTATTGATTTGTCAAATAAGAAACCACAAGATGCTTTTGAATTGCGCAATTCGGGAAAAAGATATGAGTATATAATTGCAGCTTATTATGATTCTGTATCAGAATGCCCTGTTTTTCCTGGAATTACAAATCGTTGGTATTGGCCTTTCCCTGATCCTGCCTTAGTAAAAGGAACGCATGAAGAAAAAATTGAAGAGGTCAGGAACATTCGCAATATAATCAAAGACTGGATAATTTCCTCCCCTGTATTTGATGATGAATCCATATGACCTTCAAATTTTGATGGACACCTCAGAAGAGGTCCGGATTGCCGCAATAGATCACAATCTCAACCGGTCACAGGTAAAAAGCTTAAACGGGTATCTCCTGATGAATTCAAAGTGAGAATAGAGTGATCTTGGAATTATTTCATGAAGTTATTCCATACAATAATCTTCAAAGGCATGCTCCGCCTGCCTGTTTGTGTATCGTCGGCTTAAATTAAAACTTGACCACATCGCCTATTCTGCCCGATTACAAATACAAAACGTGATTTCCCATTTCATGTCCCTATTCCAAAAGACAGCAAATTGACAGGTTACATCATGGTTGAGCAAATTAAATCAGTTGATTTCCGAGCACGTCGTGCTAAACGAATCGAGCAACATAGGGAGGATGAATTACTTTCTGAAGTCTTGTCCATACTGGATGCCTGCATTTATTAATCTGATAGCAACCTTCCCGGAACAACACTTTTTTTCCCGAACCTGTCATGAACAGAATCAATAGCCCTGTTCAGTTTATCGGATTTATCTTTTTTTTCATTACCTGTGAACAGAGACAACTGTCCGGTTGCGCTATCCGGTGACAGCCCTGCCATTGAAACCCCAAGGAGTCTTACCGGTCGTTTGCCTGTTTCTGTTTTTTTAAGAAGCTTACGGGCAGTAGAGTACATCAGCATACCGTCATCAGTGTATTCATCAAGTGTAAGAGACCTTGTTACCTGCACAAAATCATTGTATTTGACTTTTAAAGTTACTGTTTTTCCCTTCAGGTGGTGATGCCTCATCCTTTCGGCAGTTTTCATGGCAAGATTGAGTAGATGCCTTTCGGATGTTTCAATGTCTGTAATATCTTCAATAAAAGTCTCTTCATGTCCCATGGATTTTGTTTCGTGTTCTATCTCCACACTTCTATCATCAATTCCCATTGCAAGGAAATGCATCCTTACACCATTCCTGCCAAAGGATCTTTCAAGAATGTCTACCGGGAACTTCCTCAGGTCTAAAAATGTTTTTATATTATATCGCGAAAGCTTCTCAAGAGTGACTTTCCCTGCCCCCCACATCTTTGAAACAGGCAGAGGATCTAAAAACTCTGTTATCTTATCTGCAGGAACAACAGTAAGCCCGTCTGGCTTGTCCATATCCGATGCTATCTTGGCGATAAATTTTGATGGAGCCACTCCTGCAGAAACTGTAAGGCCTGTTTCGTTTAAAATTGTATGTTTAATTTTTTTTGCAACATACACAGGATCGCCCAGAAGCCGTTCTGTACCGGTTGTGTCCAGAAATGCTTCATCAATGGAAAGGGGCTCGACAAGAGGTGTGAAACGGTGGAAGATTTCAAATATTTTATCGGATAATTCTTTATAGCGATCCATCCTTACAGGCAGAAAGATGCCTTTTGGGCAGAGTTTTAAAGCCTGTGCAATCGGCTGGGCAGAGTGCACTCCAAACTTTCTTGCCTCATATGACGCAGAGGATACTACTCCTCTTTTACTGCTCCCCCCGACAATAACAGGCTTCCCCTTTAATTCCGGATTATCCAGTATCTCAACCGAAGGATAAAATGCGTCCATATCGAGATGGATTATGGTTTTATTGCTTTTCATAGCCGCCTAAAAAATAAATAAAATATAACTCACCACCCGTTCGTTTCACTCACTAGAGAACACGGAGAGCACGGAGTTTAAAAACTGAACCGCAAAGACGCAACCTTCTTCGCTGAAAGCTATACCGCGTCAAGAAGGACGCTAAGAAAAACAAAAATATATATTTGTTAAATGAAATAAAAAATAAAATGCTTTTCTCCGTGGTAATATGTTTTTCAACAAGAATGTTTCTAGAAACCTGAAGTCCTTCCAACCGTAATCAGTGATTAAATTATGCCCGTAAAATACCATTACAGAAATACGGTTACAATATACCCACAGCATTAAATAATTTTAAGTTTTTTGCGTAAAAAGTATTCGATTTTTCTTATCATAAATCCGCTCAAAAAACCTATATTAATTTTATTAGTTAAACATATCAAACAGTTATAAATTACCTTAAATTACATGGCATACCCTTTGCTCCATTATTAAAGCAACAGACAACAAACAATTTTTTAGGAGGTTTTAAAATGAAAAAGATTAAAAAAATAACAGGAATCACATTAATGGTTATGGCCCTTGCGATCCCGGCATTTGCATGGGGTCCGGGCATGGGACCCGGTTTTGGACAAGGCCCGTGCAGAAACTGTGATAAGTATCCCTGTAACCTTACAGAAGAACAGCAGAAAAAACTTGATGAACTCCATAAGGCTTTTCAGGACAAAACAGCAGATGCAAGAACCGAGATCATGAAAAAAGAGATCGACCTTAATGCCGAATTAAGCAGGGATAAACCTGATATAAAAACGGCAAAGGCCATTCAAAAAGACATCAATGAACTTCAGGCAAAAATCAGTGATGCACACCTGGAATTTATAATTGAAGCAAAGAAGGTTACCCCCGACATGCCCTTTGGAAAAGGCCCGAAAATGGGAAGAGGAATGAGAGGTATGTAACAGTTCCTTACGATATTTAAAATATAGAAGGAACTGACAGCGATCAGCATGATGGATGATAAACACATTATGCTGATCGCTTTAATTTTTTTATCGAATGATACGGAGTAACTCAGCCGGTCTATTGATCAACTCCTTTGCACCGCTTTCCAATAGTTCACTCTCAGTTCGAAAACCCCATAGTACGCCAACCGGATACATACCGGCAGCAACAGCAGTTTTCATATCAACACTTGTATCTCCCAGATAGAGAATCTGATCCGGAGGTATATTTAACTGTTCTGCTATTTCAAGAGCTCCGCCCGGATCAGGTTTTAGATCTTTCTCCGGTCTGTGCCCGAGAACAATATCAAATTTATCAAAGGGAAGGAATTCTCTGACACAAATTTCTGTTGAATCATGGGGTTTGTTTGAAAAAACCGCAATTTTTAAACCAAGTGAATGCAGTGATTCAATGAGTTCAACAATACCAGCATAGGGGCCGGTTTTATTGTTCCAGTTTTTTTTATATTCTGAACGATATTCGGCAATGAATTTAATAACTGAATCTTCATCATTTATCGATTCCGGAAGAGCTCTTTTAACAAGGGCTTCGACTCCATCACCGATCATGTATTTATATGACTCAAGGTCATGAGAAGGAAAGCCATGCCTTTCAAGCACACTGTTCATGGAATCACCAAGATCGGAAAGTGTGTCAAGAAGTGTCCCGTCGAGATCAAATATAACCGCCTTAAAAAACATAAAGATAATCCTCCTGATTAAGGTTCTTCAATAGTAATAGGAGCCGCGTATTTTAGTCAATTAATTAAAAATTATATTACCGTATACAGCTCCTTACATTTACTCAAAAAAACCTTTTGCCGCCAAAAGCTCGGTATTAAGTATTCCTCCGCCTGCAGCACCTCTGATAATATTATGTGACAGACCAATGAATTTTATATCAAGTACTTTGCACCTTCTCAACCTCCCGGTTATTATTGACATACCATTTCCCGCATCCCTGTCTTTAACTGGTTGCGGTCTGTCATTTTCAGCTCTGTATACAATGGGATATAACGGGGCTGAAGGAAGATTGAGTTTTTGAGGAACCGATTTAAAATTGCTCCAGATTTCAATTATTTTTTCTATATCCGGCTTCCTTTTACCAAACTCTATGCTTACACAGGCTGTATGTCCATCTAATACCGGCACTCTGTTACAGTGGGCTGATATTCTAATGGAATTGTCAGGCACTATCTGCCCACCATTCACCTTTCCAAGTATTTTAAGAGGTTCATTTTCCGACTTGGTTTCCTCTCCCGGGAGTGGGTATACATTATCAATAATATCCATAGATGATACTCCCGGATATCCTGCTCCGGATACTGACTGTAAAGTTGTAACCATAATTCTGCTTATCTCAAAACCTGCGTCCCTCAGGGCATGAACAGGCATTAGATAACTCTGAACACTGCAGTTTGGTTTAACAACGATAAATCCTTTTTTCCAGCCTCTGTTTTTCTGTTGCTCTTGTATGACATCTATATGCTCATGATTAACCTCTGAGATCAATACAGGTACGTCAACTGTTGATCTGTGTGCAGAATTATTCGATACAACAGGTATATCAAGTTCCGCATACCTGTTTTCAAGATTAATAATATCCTCCTTTTCCATTTTTAACGCAGAAAAAATGAACCGGCATTTTCCCCTGGCCTTCTCCGGTTTGTTAGCGTCTTCCACGATAAGCCCTTTAATATTAGCCGGGATATCATGCTTCATATGCCATCGATCTTTTACTGCTTTCTCATATGTTGTCCCTGCTGATCCAGAAGATGCGGCCACATACTGAACATCAAACCATGGATGATTATCCAGCAGCCTTATATAATTCTGGCCTACAATACCCGTTGCACCTATAACCCCCACTGATATTTTCTCCATTTTTTTCTCCTTTTATATTGTAAAAAAGTGGTCAGCCCTCAGCGGTCAGCTTTCAGTAAAAACCATAAAAACAAAGGATTAACTGACAGCTGAGAGCTGATTGCTGATAGCTCCATCCAGGAATTGTTTCTTTCTGGATGGCAATAAAAAAGCCCTGACACTTTTTTGTGCCAGGGCCTGGTTTTTCTCTGTTTATATAGGAAGGTTAAATAATTACATTACCTCACGAACAACAGAAAAACCAGGCCCCATAGCGGCATGGTCCTCGTTGTAGTCTTCTTAGTCGGAGTAATGTAAGTATTTAAAAGCAACGTAAGTTTTCCTTTTTTATAATACACACTATCTATTTTTATAAAATACTTAAGTTTGTCAAGTGAAATTATTTTTTTGATTTTCTATCGAATATCAAAATCCTCTTTCCTTTCTCACTTTGCTGTAAGCCTCTTGTATCTCCTGGAATTTTTTTGTGGCAACATCTACAAACTCTTCAGGCAGTCCTTTGGAGATTATCATATCCGGGTGATATTCCTTTACCAGTTTTTTATAGCTGGATTTTATTTCATCGATAGTGCTTTGCATTGTACAGTTAAGGGTCCGGTAATACCTGTCATCCTGTTTGAAGTAAACGGATTTGAGATCGTCAAACTGCGAGTCGCTTATCCTGAAAATATTTTTAATCCTGAACAATGCGGCCTGTTCTGCATCATGAAGTGTGCCGTCAGCCGCAGCGACCTTGAATAAAAGGTCCATGAAGGAAAGCAGTATTGTCGGCTGGTTCCGGTTGACCTGGTAGAGCTGAGCCGCGAAATCATCAATACTGTAAGGTGAGTCCTTGGCCTCATTAAATATACTTTTAGCAAACTGCTTCTGCTGCTCCGGCAGTCTGAGAGTGGAAAGAAACTGATTAACTATATTTATCTCTTCCCTGCTTATAACACCATCGGCTTTTGCAAGTTTACCCAGAATTGAAAAAAGGCTTATGAAATATGCTGCCTGTGCCTGTTCAGCATGTCCGAATGGAAGTGCCTTTTGAGCAATGTTGCCTTCTTTATCGAACAATATATGTCCAAGCGCCCCTCCGGCTATAGCGCCTAGCGGACCGCCCATTAAAAACCCAAGTGAACCTAAAGTAAGTTTACCAAACCATCCCATTATTTTGTTTCCTCCTTCACAGCTTCTACCAGTTCCCTGCCAGCCTGATATGCCTCTTCCAGATACTCGGGGTAGTCATTTATCTCCCCCTCCAGATCGATACCGCGGTACAGCAGGCTTTTATGCAGTGTCATATCCAGCACATCAAAGAAATATTTTATGGTAAGCAGCGGACCATCGAAAAGTTTTTTACCCTTTGTTGCTCCCAACGAAATGAAAAGCCCTTTTCTTTTTGGTATCCAGTTTTTTCTATCTGCCTTTTCAATATAATATTTTTTCATCCAGAGAGACTGACAGCGGTCAATCAGCATTTTCGTATGTGCGCTTACAGAATAGAAAAAGATCGGAGACGCCAGCATAACTCCATTCGATTCGAGCAATTGATCAACAATTTCATGAAACTCATCTTTAATCACGCATTTTCCGGAATCCCTGCAACCATAAATTTCAAGGCAGGGTGACAGTTTTTTATCACGCAGAACAATCTCGGTTACCTCTGCTCCTGCGTCTCTGGCCCCTTCTATTGCCTTCCTGAGCAATAATGAAGTATTTCCCTTTCGGCGCGGACTTCCGAAAACAGCACATAATTTAATCATCAGCAACTCTCCAAAAATAAAGAAGCGATCAATAGGCTGTTTAGAGTCTATTGATCGCTTCTTTATTAAACTACAAAAAAACCTCTTATTTTTTTCTGTTTTCAGGTCTTAATTGACGTACAGCAGAACCAGCCTGCCACATCTCGGAATTTTTGATTGCATCCAGTTCTACCTGAAGTTTTTCCTTGTAATCAGGGGCACTGTTTGCCTTCATAACGATTTCCGTTTCTTTGCCTGATTTAACGCTCTCATAAAGATCATCAAAGACAGGGGCTACTGCATCACGGAATTTGTCTTTCCAGTCAAGCGCACCTCTCTGTGCCGTGGCACTGCAGTTTGCGTACATCCAGTCCATACCGTTTTCATCAACAAGGCGGATAAGGCTCTGGGTAAGCTCTTCTACTGTCTCATTAAATGCCTCACTCGGGCTGTGACCGTGCTTTCTCAGTACATTATACTGCGCTTCCATGGTACCTGCCAGGCATCCCATGAGAACGCCTCTTTCACCAACCAGATCACTGTGAACTTCCTGCTCAAATGTTGTGGGGAAGAGATAACCGGAACCGATTGCTATACCAACGGCCTTGGTTCTATCTTCTGCCCTGCCGGTGTAATCCTGAAAAACAGCATAGCTTGAGTTGATACCGGCGCCTGAAAGGAAATTTCTTCTTACTGATGTGCCTGAGCCCTTTGGTGCAACAAGAATAACATCAACATCTTCCGGTGGGATTATGTTTGTCTGATCTTTGTAAACGATTGAAAAACCATGTGAAAAATAAAGTGCATCACCGGGATTCAGGCATTTCTTTATTGTCGGATAGATGGCCGACTGCGCGGCATCTGTAACCAGCATCTGGATGATTGTACCTTTTGTTGCAGCTTCTTCTATATCAAAAAGTGTTTCTCCGGGTACCCAGCCGTCAGCCACTGCCCTGTCCCAGTCAGCTTTAAATTCTTTAGCCTGACCGATAATAACGTTAAAACCATTATCCTTCATATTAAGAGACTGTCCGGGGCCCTGAACACCGTATCCTATAACCGCAATGGTTTCATCCTTAAGAATTTCCTTTGCCTTTTCTATAGAAAACTCGTCAACAGTTGTAACCTCTTCTTCAACTCCTCCAAAGTTAATTTTTGCCATTTAATGTCCTCCTTAAGTGTATTTATCTTTAATATTGTTAAAATATAAAAATATTATTTAAATTAGTCAGACTAATCAGTAAACTATAAATGCATCCTTCACATATACTTATTTTTTGTCTCTTGCAAGTGCTATTGCGCCTGTTCGTGCAATTTCCTTGATTCCGAAGGGTCTTAAAAGCTCCTGAATAGCGGTTATCTTATCTTCACTTCCTGTAATTTCTATTGTGAAGTGGCCGGGACTGACATCAACAATCCTTGACCGGAAAATATCGGCAATCCTCAGCACCTCAGCCCTGTTCTCACTTTTTGCGTTTATTTTTATAAGAGCAAGTTCTCTTTGAACAAAGGGTGTTCCTGTAAATTCAAGGACCTTTACAACAGATACAAGCTTGTTAAGCTGTTTTTTAATCTGTTCAAGTATATTCATATCACCGGTGGTAACGAGTGTAACTCTTGAGACATTTTCTTCGTTTGTTTCAGCTACACAGAGGCTTTCGATATTAAAACCCCTTCCGCTGAATAAACCGGATATCCTCGCCAGGACACCCGGCTCGTTCTCCACCAGTAATGAAAGTATATGTTTTTTATTTTCCATATCATTATTCATTTGCAATAACTCCTGTTATGATATCTATACAAGCAGCATTTCGGTTATATCTGCTCCTGCCGGGACCATCGGATAAACGCCCTCTTCCTTTTCAACAATAAAATCCATTATTACCGGTTTGTTGATTTCCAGGGCCTTTTTAATAACAGGAACAACCTCGTCCGGTTTTGATGCCCTCAGCCCCACTGCACCGAATGCTTCCGCCAGTTTTACAAAATCAGGGGTATACTCCATCCTGGTACAGGCATAGCACCGGTCATAAAAAAGCTCCTGCCATTGACGTACCATCCCCAGGTACCCGTTATTGAGTATGGCAATTTTTACCGGCAGGCCAAACTGTATTGCAGTAGCCATCTCCTGTATGTTCATCTGTATACTGCCGTCCCCGGCGATATCAATAACTGTGGCATCAGGACGCGCTACCTGTGCCCCGATTGCAGCCGGAAGCCCGAAACCCATAACACCGAGTCCTCCTGATGTTATAAAGGTATTTGGTTTTTCAAAGTGAAAATACTGGGCTGACCACATCTGGTTCTGTCCAACTTCGGTAGTAATTATTGCATCACCCTTTGTTACCTCAAATAACTTTTCAACAACAAACTGCGGTTTTATAGTGTCTCCCTGTTCATATGCCAGGGGATTTGTTGATTTCCAGTCTACTATTTTGTGAATCCATGGTTTCCTGGCAGCTTTAATTCCCTCTAGATCCTCTCCATCGAGAAGCTGGTTCAGCTTTTCAAGGGTTATTTTACAATCACCAACAATCGGGGTGTGAACAGGGATATTCTTACTTATTGATGTAGGATCAATATCAATATGAACAATCTTTGCCTTTGAGGCAAATGTAGATATTTTTCCGGTAACCCTGTCATCAAACCTTACACCGATACCAATAAGCAGATCGCAATCAGCGGTCGACATATTAGCCCTGTAAGTTCCATGCATACCGATCATTCCAAGCCATAAGGGATCGGACGCAGGAAAGGCGCCAAGCCCCATAAGGCTTGTTGTAACAGGCGCCTGTATCTTTCTGGCAAATTTTTTAAGTTCTTTGGACGCGTTCGATAGTATTACACCTCCGCCGGCAAATATAAGAGGCTGTTTTGAGTCCTTTATCATCTTTATAACACGGCCCAGCTGCTTCATATTAGGCGTGTATGTAGGATTGTAGGATCTCATCTTGACACTCTTTATGGGCTTATACTCGGTTGATGCCTGAACAACATCCTTCGGAATATCCACCAGGACCGGTCCAGGCCTGCCGGTGGTTGCAATATAAAATGCCTCTTTTATTGTTTTTGCCAGGTCCTTAACATCTCTTACAAGGTAATTATGTTTTGTGCAGGGTCGTGTAATTCCAACGATATCCACTTCCTGAAACGCGTCATTCCCTATAAGGCTGGTATTTACCTGCCCTGTTATTACCACCATTGGTATAGAGTCCAGATAGGCCGAAGCTATTCCTGTTACCGTATTTGTTGCGCCCGGGCCGGATGTCACCAGGCACACTCCGGGTTTCCCTGTTGCCCTTGCGTAACCGTCAGCCGCGTGAACAGCTCCCTGTTCGTGTCGTACAAGGATATGTTTAATCTTCTCGCTCTTTACCAGTTCATCATATATATCAATAACCGCACCACCCGGGAATCCGAAGATAATATCCGTTTCCTCATCTTCCAGGACTCTCATCAATATTTCAGCGCCTTTGAGTTTGATGGTAATCACCCCCTTTTTATAAGCGTTTTAGGCTGAAGACTGAAGGCTGTTAGAATAGTAAGCTAATAGCCTTCAGTCTTTACCCTGTTAAATCCGCACAGCGGGCTGCGAAGCAGCATTTAACAGGGTGAATAACTTCAGCCTGAATTTATTTATTTTTAACATATTCAACCAGTCCGCCGGCATCAATAATCTGCCTCATAAAATCAGGAATCGGGCTGGCAGAGTATTTTCCGCCTTTTGTTTTATTTGTGATTTCGCCTGTAACAATCAATTCATCACCGTCTTCAACAGCCTCAACAGCCTCCTTTGACTCAAGGATTGGCAGACCGATATTAAATGCGTTCCTGTAAAAAATCCTGGCAAAACTCTTTGCAATAACAACACCTACACCGGCAGATTTTATTGCCAGCGGTGCATGCTCTCTGGATGAACCGCATCCGAAATTGCTGCCGCCTACAATAACATCTCCTGCCGCGTTACCTCCGAAATCCGGTCTCAGATCTGCAAAACAGTTTTTTGCCAGAATATCCTTGTCAGACACATTAAGGAACCGGGCAGGGATAATAACATCAGTATCTATATTGTCACCAAACTTCCAGGCTTTTCCTTGTATTTCCATCTTTATCTCCTTTCCGGTCTATAACTCATCAGGTGAACCTATACGGCCCAGGACCGCAGAGGCTGCAGCAACAGCAGGCCCTACCAGGTATACTTCGCTTTCTATGTCACCCATTCGGCCCAAAAAATTCCTGTTGCTCGTGGATGCACATTTTTCGCCTTTGGTCAGAATTCCCATATATCCCCCAAGACAGGGGCCACAGGTAGGCGGACCTATGGTAGCGCCGGCATCAATGAATGTCTCTATAATTCCCTGCTGTATGGCCTGTTTATAAATCAGCGGGGAACCGGGGATAACAATAAGCCTTATGCCTTCGGCCTTTTTCTTTCCCTTAAGTATTTCAGCAGCCTGGGTAAGGTCTTCGAGCCTTCCGTTTGTACATGAACCTATGAATACCTGATCAAGTACAACATCGCCTGATTCGGAAACAGGTCTTACATTATCAGGAGTATGGGGCCATGCAACCTGCGGGTTTATCTCGCTTACATTTATAACGATCTCCCTTTCATAAACTGCATCCGGATCGGCCTTATAGACAACCGGTTCCCTGTCAGTACGCCCTTTTACATACTCCATGGTTATTTCATCAGCTTCAAAAATACCGTTCTTTGCTCCGCATTCTATCGCCATATTGGACATGGTTAACCTGTTGTCCATGGACAGATCCTTTACTGCAGGACCGGTAAATTCAAGGGCTCTGTAATTGGCGCCTTCAACGCCGAGCAGACCTATCAGATATATAATGAGGTCCTTTCCTCCAACCCAGGGTTGAAGCTTGCCTTCAAATACTACCTTTATTGCGGGAGGCACCTTAAGCCATACTTCACCTGTGGCCATTATTACACCAAGGTCCGTGCTTCCGACTCCGGTTGAGAAAGCGCCAACAGCGCCATATGTACATGTATGGCTGTCCGCACCTATTACCAGATCACCGGGTATTACAAGCCCCTTTTCAGGAAGTATTACATGCTCAATACCCATTTCACCAACTTCAAAGTAATTCTTTATGCTGTATTTTTTAGCAAAATCCCTCATGAGCTTTGCCTGTGCTGCCGAAGGGATATCCTTATTTGGTACAAAATGATCAGGCACCAGTGCGATTTTTTCTTTATTAAAAACATCATCCCTGCCAATTTCTTCAAAAACCTTTATTGCCAGAGGCGCTGTAATATCATTGGCCAGGGCCAGATCAACCTTTGCCTGCAGCAAGTCTCCGGGTTTAACGCTGTCTACACCCGAATGTGCTGCCAGTAATTTTTCAGTAAGAGTCATTCCCATTTAATTTTCCTCTCTTTTTAAAATTATTCATAAATATCTTTTTATGAATGAAGCTTTCAGCTATCAGCACTCAGCTAGACAGCAATACCTCCATCTGAACGCTAAAGGCTGAAGGCTTTTTTATTATATACTTCTTTCCTGAGCGTTAATTGATGGATTTCTTTTCAGGTATTTTATCCTGTTTAATCCGTTTATATAGGCCTTTGCTGCAGCAGTAATTATGTCAGGGTCAGTTCCCTTACCAAGTGCCAGTAAACCGTCTTCCTGGAGCCTTACGGTAACCTCTCCCTGGGCATCCATGCCTCCTGTTATGGAGTTTACAGAAAACCGGACAAGATTGGAGTTTGTACCGGTCATCTTGGCAATTGTATTAAATGTTGCATCAATAGGTCCTACACCAAATCCTGAACTCTGGGTCTTTTTCCCCTCTATCATTAATATAACGGTTGCAGTCGGTATTGTAACCGTTCCGCTGACCACATTCAAATAGTCCAGTTTGTATACATCGGGAACCCTGAGATGTTCTTCTGCAACCAGGGCATCAATATCTTCATCCAGCAATTCCTTCTTTTTGTCGGCCAGCTCTTTCATCTTCACGAACAAACTGTCAATTTCTTCTTTGGAAAGATCATAGCCAAGGTCGTTCAGCTTATCCCTGAAAGCATGCCTGCCCGAATGTTTTCCGAGTACCAGGCGGTTTGAAGTAAGACCGACCATCCCGGGTTCCATTATCTCATAGGTCATCCTGTTTTTAAGAACACCGTCCTGATGTATGCCCGCCTCATGTGCAAAGGCATTAGCGCCGACAATAGCCTTGTTGGGCTGCACTACAATTCCTGTGATCATTGAAACAAGGCGGCTTGTCGGTACAATCTCCTGGGTGTTAATAGTACTGTCAATATCCAGAATACTTCTCCTGGTATGGAGGCTCATTGCAATTTCTTCAAGGCTGGTGTTCCCTGCCCTCTCGCCAATACCGTTGATAGTAACTTCAGCCTGTCTGGCTCCTGATATCAACCCGGCCATAGTGTTTGCGGTTGCCAGCCCAAGGTCATTATGGCAGTGC
>JASFHE010000090.1:0-13899 GCA_050123415.1 Desulfobacteraceae bacterium
GCCTTTTGGCTGGAGGGGACGTTTGCCTCAAAAATGTCACTCCTCCAACCATTTGATATCGTAATATTTATTTTTTACCTTGACAGGAGACTATAGGATTGTACCCCTTTACGTCCCCCTTTATCTCACTGATAAACCTGCTCATCTCGGCTTTTACAGTATACCGGCGGTGACTCCTATCTACAGGGAAGAGTTATACATGCTTTCAAGAATCAAGTTTGCCGGATAATCCGGGTGCTGATCGAAATAATAATAGAAGGCTTTTGATTTACCTATTTACCAAGTTGAGAATACCCTGATTTAACCTGGATCGGATAACCTATGTCCGCGTATTTATCCCCTTCCGAATCCCAGGCCGGCCAGTCCATCAGGTCATTCACACTTGGATTTCCGGTTTTCATGAACTGGGCCCAGATGGTCATCATTTCATCAGCGTCCTGTATATCTTCATTTGTTACTCCTGCATCAGTAGTTACTCCGTCAGGACGTTTTTGGCCGAAAGCCGACCCAATACGCATTTCATTCCAGGCCCATGGAAGGTCGATGAAGCCGAAAACATAGGGAAGTTCATTTCCATGGCCGGTAGTGCCACCAAGTTTTCTCCACCCGGACGGCACCAGGCCAAATACACAGGCATAACTCCTAACACCTTTTATATTGTTGCCGTTGAAAATTTCCATATAGGCAGGAATCTGCTTAAGCATACTGGGCCTCGTGCCGAATATTTCCCCGTAATTTGCAACCCCTAACAGGGGAACAGCATTGTGATTACCTTCCCTGATAACTTTGTCATGGGATTCCGGAAATACATGCCCGTCTACTGTGTAGTTCCATACGGGACCGGCCGGAGTAAACGAATTCAGTTCCCTCCCAAGTTCGCTGTTTGCCTTTTCAATGGTCTTCCAATCAAGCGCCCGTGCCTCGGCCAGTGTGGTGACTCCCAGTTTGGCTAATAACCTGTTACCTATAGCCTCATTGTCCTTAAGGGAAGTTCCGGGAAACAGCATATACAATGACCCGCTCTCAATAATAGCCTTGTGAAAAAGTCCCTTTGCCAAAGGTGAGGCAAGCATACCTATAACTTTGCCACCGCCTCCGGAAAAACCGGCAATGGTGACATTATTCGGGTCGCCGCCAAAAGCAGCGATGTTTTTTTGTATCCATTTCAGGGACTCGATAAGGTCCAGAACCATATAATTACCTGAGGCCTTGTCCGGTGACTCTCCGGACAGTTTCGACGCAGCCAGAAGGCCCATTACTCCTAACCTGTGAGTGACTGAGACTAAGACAATATCATGCTCGGGTAACGCCGGGGAGTTGGAGTCAAGACTATTGCCGCTTCCCATATGATAACAACCGCCATGGAACCAGACCATTACCGGAAATTTATCGGAGGTGTTTTTAGCCGGCGTCTGTACATTCAGATACAGGCAGTCCTCGCCTATCTGCGTTTGTGATTCCCCCATGGAACCGGCCATGTCCTGGGACGGTGTTAAACCAAAATCGGTGCACTCCCGGATACCTGACCATGGTTTAACCTGTTGAGGCGGTTTCCACCGCAAATCGCCTACAGGGGGAGCAGCATAGGGAATACCGCGAAATATATAAACCGGATTGTCGCTTATTACCGTACCGGCAATATATCCGCTGTCAATTTTTAACAATGCCGTGATGGGTGTTTTGGATTTGCACGCCACTGCCAGAAATGCCGTTACACAAACAATGGCAAAGATCCATACAACAATTAAGGTCTTCCTCATAAATTTCTCCTATTTTTTTAAAGAAAATCCCGATCCAATCGCCTGTTTTCTTATATTGAATCAGATAAGGCTGCTATTGTCTTTCAAGCACCTTCATTATATAAATAGGCTTTCCATCTTTACTGCCTGTCAATGTCTGCCTCATAGTCTTACCGTCCTTGCTAACAACTTTATGATATCTGGCAATTTGCATACCGTCCTTCATGATGTTCACACACCAGTGACCTGGTTCTATTAATGTTTGAACATACACAATTCCTTCTTCGAGAGTCCTGGAAAGAACCTTGGCATATCCTCCCTGTTTAGGCCACGTCCATAGAGCCGTATATAGAGAGCCATCCGGATTAACGGTTTTAATAGATAATTCTATCAGATCTCCATCGATTTCTCGGTATGTATTTGTATCCTCTTTTATCCCCTGTTGATCAGCAGGAAAACTTGATTTCTCAAGATTGGTTTTCCATTTGCCAACGATTGGGTCAGAAGCCCAAAGAGAGCCGGGAAAAGATAAAATAACAAGAATAAAAATTATTTTTTGCATGATTACCTCCAAATGTAGTTTTGAGAACAAATTAACTCTTATGTTTCAGCCAAACGTTTTATATAAATCCAACTTTTTAAAAAATATGTGCGGGTAACAGGGACAATCCTATAATCTCCTGTCAAGGTAAAAATTAATATTTGAAATATCAGCAAGTTGAAAAGTGTGAACAAATCGGGGTCTGCCCTTGACATTTGACAGTTCCCAAATAAGTTCAAATTAAAAACAACTGGATTCCACGGTCACAAAAACAGCCTTGCTCTGTTAAATAAGATTTGAAAATCTTACCTTTCGGTATTTAGCAGGGTAAAAAATGACGACAAAAATACCATATATGATAAAGCAAAATCATGATTCAATTATTCAAGATTCACCCTATTAAATGCTGCTCCACAGCCCGCCATGCGGATTTAACTGGGTGAATAATTCAATATTTTAGATAATACGATAAGACTTGTAATACAATATGTCTTTATGCCTGAAATGATACAATGTGTTAAGTTTAAGACTAATGGATTGAAAAAGCAAGAAAAAACCAGAGGACAGAAGCCAGAGGTCGGTGTTAAAGCAGGCTGCCGTCGTCGCCAAGGCTTCAGTCTTCGCTAAAGCTACGCCCTTATAAAATGGCGGTCAGGGAGGTCAGCCGGCGTCGTTTAAAATTGGTTCTTATCTTTTGTTTTCTTCTCAACCTTTTTCTGCACGGTTCTGATAGTATCCAGATAGGCATTTTCTACAGGAGAGAGTGTTTTTTAAAGTGGTTAACCCCATAAAATCTTTTTCAGCATCGGCTCGCGAATAGATCGTTTCAGCTGCGGTTTGTTTATTATTGCATAATGAAGCTTGTTTTGTACTGTTTTAAAAAACCGGATAGATTCCTCTGTGTTTGGATCGTAATCAATGCTGGTAGCGTAAAGATCAAGCACCTGGCGGTACAGCACTTTTCGCTGCTGCGGATATCGCGAATGCGTTCTAAAAGCTCTTTCCAGTAATTTCCCCCGCCCAGATCTTTGAGTCGTTCGTCATCCATGGTAAAGCCTTTACGAATGTACTCATTTAATCGTTTTGTCGCCCATATCCTGAAACTGGTGGCAATGCGGGATTTTACCCGGTATCCCAGGGAAATGATCATGTCGAGGTTATAAAAAGGAATTTTCCTTTCTACGTTTCTGCTGCCTTCTGTTTGAACCTGTCGGAATTTCCGACAGGTTGCCTCCTCAGTCAATTCCCCTTCTTCGAAAATGTGTTTGATGTGTTCTACAATATTGGTTCGCGATGTCTGGTATAGTTCCGCCATTTGCGGTTGGCTTAACCACACATCCTCATTTTCAAACCGGACTTTAATGTCAGTTTTTCAGTCTTCAGTTTTATAAATAAGGATATTATTTTTTTCCTTTTCTTCCATTACCGGTTTCCCTCCCAATCCGCGACAATTTCATCAATCGCCTTGCGCAGTTCGTTTTGCCGGGCAACGATGTCTTTGATCTCGGAGTTTAATTTTTTAATAAAAAGGGGTCTGCCTTTGACCCTTCCTTATGTTTGCACGTAGGAACCACTATCCTTACCTACCCCTTTTTAAAAAACCTATCGAAGAGCTCTTCCGCTTTTTTATATCCCTCTTCAGTCATTCCTACAGATTTTGCTTTTCCAACCGGGTTTGTTATCATGCCTTTTTCATGCAGACGATTCAGGGTATCCCAGTCAAAACCTTTCCATGCTCTTGCCTCGTATCCTTCCATCCGATTATGAGTAACATTAATGCAAGGGTATAATCGTCAATTTTATCTTCATCGTATTCCATGGTTGTTCCTTTCGGAAATGTTGCAAGTCTGCCCTGGCTTGTTTATAATCTCAATCTGAACGGGGAGTCCATGCAATGACAAATCAAAAACAACTGGATTCCCGGCTTGCCCTTTTAAATGATGCTCCGCATCCCGATTCGAGGATTAAACATGGTTCACCCTGTTTAATAGGGCTCCCTCTGGGAAATTTAACAGGGTAAATCCGCTTTGCTGTCATAATTATGAATTTCACTGGCTAAAGATTTAAGACTTTTTTGTAATAAATGCAAGAAAGAAAAAACCAGAGGTCAGATATCTGAAGTCAGTAGTCAGGGGAAAATCAGTGGTCAGAAACCAGATGTCAGGATACACAAATACAGGCTGAAGCGGTTTAGGCTGAAGGCTGTTAGGAGAAAAAGAGCTGAAAGATCAAAGATGAAAGTTGAAAGGGGATACAAGGCCGCAGCATATCTCTCTACTGAATCCCGATTACTTTTTTATATATTCAGCCGCATTCTCTCCGGCTATTCGAGCTGAATTTAATGCAAAACTCAACGCCGTTCCTGTGAGATGGTGTGGATATGAACCTGCAACCCAGCCGCCGGCATCGTTTCCTGATGCATACAGCCCCGGTATTCTTTTATCACTTGAATTTATCACCTCCATGTGATGGTTTATTTTAATGCCTCCGATAGTACCATGATGAGCCTGTGTACATCTGAGAGCATAAAAGGGAGGAGTTTTAAGAGGTTGAAGAAAGCGGCGGTCTTTATAAAAGTCTTCGTCCTGCCCGCTTTTACAATACTTATTGTATTCTGTGATAGTATTTTTAAGAGTTTTTAAATCAGTTCCAATCCATTTCGCAATCTCTTTCAGGGACCGGGATATTTTAACCGTTCCCTTTTCTTCCTCTTTCTTCAATTTATTATCCAGGTCTGTCATTCTGGTACCTGCGGGGTACCGTTGCGGTTCAACCGCCTTGATAGTCCCGTCATTTATAAAGCCCTCTTTGATTTTGCTGGCAAACAATGTAAAAGAAATCCTGTCAGGCTGCATGTTTAAAGCATTTGAAGATGCGGAAGGAATGATATCTTCATTAATAAAACGCTCGCCGTTTTTGTTTAACCACACTGTGTTGCATTCCATAGCCGCTACATGCACATAGTTTGAGCCTTCAAAGAGAGGTCCCATTGCAATTACAGCACCCAGGCCCTCTTTTGCGGCACCAGCTTCTATGGCCATTCTAAGTCCGTCTCCCTGGTATGGTTTCCCGTACAACTGCAAAGTGTCAGAGTAATAGGGATAGTATTTTTTCATGAGTTGTTTATTTCCGGAATAACCTCTGGTTGCAATTAATACGGCATTTGCTTCTATTGATATGCTCTTTTCTTTATGTTTAGCCGTTACTCCGGTCACTTTTCCATTACTGTCAATAGATATCTTATCTGCAGCAGTCTCACACAGGATTTTAACACCCAGTTCTTCACATCTTTTCTGCAACGTATAAATAAGTTTATGACCATGCCCGGAAACAACATGAAATATCCTTGGAAATTGATTAGGATAACAGAATGGAATATCTTCAAATATAACGCCTATCTTTTCAAGCCATTGAATCGTTTCGCCGGATTTATCGATAAAGGCCTTAACAATCCTCGGATTGATCATCCACTTTGCATAATCCATGGAAGCTTTAAAAAGAAACTTTTTTGTTGCATCAATTTTCAGACGTTTTTGAACCGGGCTTTCAGCAGCGAGAATGCCTGCTGCCAGGGAGGCGTTCCCTCCCGTCTTTTTAAGCCTTTCAAGTACAATGACATTTGCACCCTTTTCCGCTGCTGCGATGGCTCCGCAAAGACCTGCGCCACTACCTATGATTACAACATCAGCTACCAGTTTGTCGGGGCTGTTTGATTTATATGTTTTTGTTTTTTTCATAAGGCGCCTCTTTTGAACAACTGGGGTCTGCCCTTGACATTGGACAGGCCCCAATAATTTAAAATTAAAACAAATGGATTCCTCAGTTAAACTGTGGAATGACGATAATAATACTATGAGAATAATTTATATTGTGATGCACCTAGGCGCTTTATTGAAATCGTTTGGTGTCAACTGTGTACGGGCTGTTGCCCAAAACATCGAATTGTGGTTTTGTACTAATTATGCTGAATGCGTATCCTTATAACCTATTGAAATTATTCTATGCTAAATTTGAAAAAGTGTAACTTGTGGTCGTAGTCTGGTTTGGGCAACAGCCCCTGTACCTGACACCAATTTATCCGAGCTTGATACAGTCCACTAAAATAATCTTATCAATTGAAAAAATTTCCCGATCAAGCCAGTTGTCGTTCGGAAGAACCAGACGAACAGGCGCCTCTCTTTCCGTAAGCGGTTTACCATCAATATCTCATACCAGTCAGGCCTTTGCATCGCCGAATTCTGGCATTAATTCCGCTACAGATAAAACAACATGGTAAGGATCTTTATAAAAAGATTTGACTATTCCCAACCGTTTTTTATCCCGTGCTCCGCTATGTAATAAACAACTTCAACTTCATGGATTTTACTTTTTCGGATTTTAAATATATGGGCAGCAGGTACATCGTATGGACCGTATTTATTTGTTTTTTTTGTTAATCCTGGCACACCGATAATCTTTATTACTTTTGGTTCTCCATTACGTACCCAGATGGAATACACAAATACCAGTCCCGTCTCTTCATCTGCTGCAATAAATCTACGCCGGTTGATATCCGTTATATCATTAAAATATCCGGTGTCTGGCTGGTCTTTACAAGCCATCCTTCTAAAAAAAGCGTGTCCGTCATTTTCAGTTTCTGCTGAGGTTATAGATTTATCATTTGAAGATGTTCTCCCATTATCGCGCTTTTCGCATTCATCAGCAAAAGGAGCAATATCGCCTTTACCTTGAAGGATTGCATCATAATATGAGTTGGCAATCTCCAGCATCTCCTCGCGGGGAGTATGCTCCGGGGGTTTTAAAGACTGTAAAAACCCTGGACGCACTTTAGACATATTGGGATGCAAAGGTTGATTGCGAACTATAATGTGATCAATCTCAATGATCCTGCCATCAATAATCTTCAGACGGGCAGCAAGTATTACCGGATTACCGTCCTCCTGAATTACACTGATGGTTCCAACCTGGCCTGCAGCAGGATCAGCCACGAATATCTTAAAATCAGTTGGCCCTCCTGTTGCTGTCTCCCAAAGCCCCTTGCCTATTGGAGTCATCTCGGTATTTTCTACCAGTTTGACATCTTTGGCCAGAGGTACAGCAGAAGGATCGTGCCTGGCAAGTGCGATAAGATAATTTTCCATTATGCTGACCAGCACCTTGCGTTCAATTGTTTCGGCGCTCGTATTCACAGATGGAGTACCTGTAATCAGAATCATAGCAATGAGAGACAAGATCTTTTTCATCAGGTATGCCCCCTGTTTTCCAGAAATCATATTTTAACCGGGATTCCGGATTCACATGGAATACCGGTCTGGCAAAAACCGCAGCCATAGCTGTCAAACCCGAGTATCTTGTTTGCATATTCCCACGACACATAATTTTCCTTATGGCATTCCATTTTATCATGGCCCTGTTTTGTAACAGCTCCTGCCGGACAGCGTTCTATGCACTTTCCGCATTTTCCTGTGGAGTAATAAAGACAATAAGCATGATGATCGTTATATGGGCGGGGTGTAGCTGGGATACTGATATTTGCAATCACTGATCCGCAACGGATTGCTTTCCCCACCGCAGTAATCAAACCGTCACACAGGCCGAATGTTCCGAGACCGGAAGCATAGGCAGCATGCCGCTCGGACCAGTTCACGGCAAAACCATAACGATACCACTTTTCTCTTTCATTTTTCACGAAGTTTTTAATGATATCGTTAAGCTGAAAAGGCACGAAAGCAGGATGTCCGGATTTTGTAAGGACGTCAGCGACATACAGACTAAGCTCGTCAATAAACAGGCCTCCATAATACCTAGCGCGAATCCACTTATCAGAAAGGATTCGCCACCGTTCACGCTGTTCCTTTTTGATTGATTCGGTGTGAGGCAGAATAAAGGAGATTACTGACAGTTCCTCCGGTTTAGCTTTTTGATTGGGGAAGGCCAGGTTGAATGCCTCTAAAGGTGTCCAGTGGTAGGGTGCAATGCCTTCCTTGAAGAATTGATAGATGGGATCATCACCACTTGAGAAACCGACCAGAGGTTCATCCCATGCCTTTTCATTTTCCTCATTCCTGATTGAGTTATTCGGTGATGTGTTGACGTAATCCGTTATAAGTGAAGTGATTCGTGTTGCATCATATTTGGATTTTGGAAGTTCCGCGGCAGTTGTCGCTGTCGCATTGGACACAGGAGATAATCCTGCCAGCCCGGTTACAGCCATCCCCTGTGCTGTGACTTTCATGAACTCCCTCCTGTTTAAATCTTTTTTCATGATTATTTCCTCCTTATAATGAGAGATAAATTTATATCCTTTAAACAGGAATCTTCGACTCACAAGGGACACCGGTCTGGCAAAAGCCGCAGCCGTATGCATCATCTCTTGTAAGATGGTATTTATTTTTCGCATATTCCTGTGTGGATGTTTTTTGCATGTAGCATTTCATCTTGTCATGCCCTTCTTTTGTGATAGCTCCTGCCGGGCAGCGTTTTATGCACATGCCACATGTTCCTTTTGCATAAAACAGGCAGTAGGCATGATGGTTGTCGTATGGGCGTGGAGTGGGGTCTATCTGTATCTTCGCCACAACCGACCCCAGACGTATAGCTTTGCCTTTGGGTGTAATCAACCCCTCGCAAAGACCGAATGTTCCCAACCCACAAACGTAGGCCGAATGACGTTCAGACCAGGGAGCCCAGAATGTAGCTATATAACTTGGAGACTGAGTCGGAGCTATAGCATGATGCCCTGCCTTTGTGAGAACCTCAGAAATATATTTTCTCTGAGCATTATTTAGCGCCTCACCATATAACCGGTTACGCACCCATTTTTCAGACGGGATATCTTTCTTTTTACGGAGGTCTGTTTTAATTGATTTTGTAATGGGATGAACCCATGAGATGACAGTCAAGTCTTCATCTCTGGCCTTAACTTCCGGAAAGGTCAGCTTAAATATCTCCAGTGGAGTCCAGTGGTATGGACCTATTATCTTTTTGTATTGTTGAAAGATCGGATCGGCGCCGCTGGCAAACCCCACTATCGGTTTATCAAAGGCCTTTTCTTCGGGTTGCATGTTTAGTGTATTCAGGGATGAGGTTAACGTAAAATTCTCTATAAGTGATGTTACCCGGAGAGCCGGATTCCCTGCCTGAGAAATATCAGCGGCCATGGCCAATGACCTGTACCCATAGCCTGTTAAACCTGTAAACCCGGCAATAGCTGCTCCCTGCACTGATACTTTTATAAATTCTCTTCTGCTTAACCTTGTTTTCACAATAACCCCATAGCTGGATTGGTTATAAATTAATTTGAAAATGAACCTTATTTTTAAATTAACTTCTTAAAACTTGATGGACTGGATATACGATACAACAAATGAGTCTAAAGAATGATGCTAAGTTTCTGATTGAGATGCCTCAGAGATAAAAAGCAAAATCAATACCAGAATTTATGATGTTAAAATTTATCGATTGGTCAGACAGCCACTTATCTTTATATTATTAGATAGATAGAAGTTTTATTTTATCAGTGATACTCCCTTGAATCTAAATAACTGTATTTAATGTCTGGATATCTTTTGGGTACTCTATACCTACCCTGTCTGGATACGTGTGTAATTAATATCCGGCTCCTTTACTCAACCTTAATTCACCATCTCGATTTCTACAGGGATATTAAGCGGCAATTCTGCCACTCCTATAGTCGATCTGGCATGTGTGAAATATAAAAGGGTTATCAAGTCTGCCCTTGACTCTCGACCGTACTCCATGAACAATAAATCAAAAACAACTGGATTCCACTGTTCCTCCTTCCCAAAAGCGATCAAGTTCCGGCGGGTCAGGCAAGCTTCGCCATGTTAAATGAGATTTAATCCTTATTAATCTTACCTTGAAAGACTCAAGGATTCAAAATTCAAGATTCAAGGTTCAAGATTATAAATGCAGACTGAAGGCTGTAGGCTGTTAGGGAAAGAAAGGACAGAAATCAGCCGGCTTCGTATTCCTACGCCGAGCCAGGGGGGTCGGAAACCGGAAGTAGGAGACCAATACAGTACCTTCAGAAAACCTGACAGCCTTTAGTCTAACAGTCTTCAGCCTTGCTTTTTAGCTACTATAACATAGCGGCTTGTAACTCCAAGTATCTTTTTTTTCTGCATCGCAGATACTACACCCGCATTGAAACGCTCCGATGACATTGGTGCCTGTATCATATGGGTCATCTTCCATCCCCCTTTTTTAAGGGCACCCAGATAATCGTCTATTAAAATGGAGTTTTCCCATGTCTCTTCTTTTGCAGGCCTGCCCTGAAAGTCTCTCCAGTCGGCATTGATAATCGCTGTTATGGTATCTTTTTTGCTATTTTTACCGGCAAGAGTGAAAAACCTTTCAAAGAACCGGATGTACTCTTTTTTTGAAAGGCTTGCTATGCTCTCCCTGTGATAATCATCCGCCTTCTTGCTGAAATAGGGCGGATCAAAAAGAATCAGATCCGGTTTTGTTTTCTTATCCAGCGGCCACTTCATATTATCGGTATCCCAGTACCACTTTTCTATCTCGGGCCGTGCAGCAGGATCAGGAGCCATGTCAAAGCTCATACAGCGGCGGTTCATTACAAGGCAGGTGTCCGGCACAACCCCTCCGCCCGCCATGGGATCCATCACCAGATCACCCTGGTCGGTAAAATAATAGAGAATATGCGCTACCATCTGGGCAGGGATGCGGCCGGGCCAGTTGTCACCAAAACGTTTATCCACATCGTTGTAAAACCAGTAATCCCACGTCCTTAATCCCCATCCCAGAAGCCTGAACCGTTCCATGTCGTCTATGTGTTCAAGGGCTATTGACCAGGCAGGGGCAAGAGGGCATCTGTTTTCTATTGCTGCCTGGCTTACAGTTTTACCTGCTTTGACTGCCTTTTTCATACGATTGGCTGTCTTCTTCTTTTGGATGTATGACATCACTGTTTTGCGATTTATGCTCAGGAGGGAGGCAATCTTTTTACCGGAATAACCAAGCCTGTTCAGGCTGAATACTGCCATATCCTTTGGCAACACACCCGGAGCAGTACAACAGGGCTGTTCAAGCTGCATCTTTCTGGCCTTATCAGTAATGTCTTTTATTTCATTGGCGCTCAGTCCGCTTATCTCTGCACCGGAGCTGCCCTGCACTTTTCCGGTAATCCTTTTAAATTCATCATGAGACGCCCGCTTAAGCCCCTCCAGCGCCTTTACCTGAGACCGGTTCAGATTGTGATCTATTGCGGCCATCAGTACCTCCTCTGAGGTGTCCATCAAAATCTGGAGGTCATTTTCGTAAAATGATCGCCATTTCAATGACTTGGGCAGTTTTTTAAAGATATTTTCAACCTGTTCCATAAATTTATGGAACAGCAGATTAGATTCATCCGATACCTTTGAGCCCCGGTCTCTGCTGCTCCTGATTGAATCCAGTTTGGCAAGAAGATTTTTCAGCCGAAGTATGGCGGATTCGCCCATACTGTCATACACTTTGTCTCCGCACAGCTCGGAGTCGACCAGGTCAACAATGGTCTCTATTGTTTCTATAACGGATAAATTTTCACGCTGAAGGTTTTCCGCAGCGCACATGCGCCTTGCCTCAAGGTCATTTGCCTCGATTACCCTGGAGAGTATGGACCGCATATCAGTATATTCCTTAACAGCCCTTAATCTCCTTTCACCGCATATAAGCTGAAAACGCCCGTTGCAGCGCCTTAAAATCACAGGCTCAATAAGCCCGTCACACGTTATACTCAGGGCAAGCTCCCTGAGTTTATCATCGCTCATGTGCCTGCGGTGCTGGAAAGGAGAAAGATCAATCTTTTCAATATCAATCAATTCCATGGTTATTTTCCTTTAGCGCCCATTCGGAAACGTGCCTGATGTTTAACCCGGATTCTGCATTAGCCGCCTACTGCAAAATCCGGGTTAAAAACACAGGTTTTTGGATTAATACCGGTAATTCGGGAAAACTTTTTAAGACAGTAATTCGTTGTGCCTGAAAAGATAGGATGGGGTCAGGTTTAAGATTTTTTTGTAATAAATGCAAGAGGAACTTCAATTAACTGTAAATGTTAATTGAAGGATTCAATGTTCAATATTCAAAATTCAAGATTTGGAAGACAGGCTGTAGCTTGTTAGTGCCCATCCATAAACTGTCATTTTAGAATGGCAGCGGTCAGCTTTCAGCAAAACACTTTTTAAAACAAAGTCTTAGCTGACTGCTAAAAGCTCCATCCAGATTTTTGTTCTTTCTGGATGGGCACTTGTTAGTAACGTAGGTTGAGTTACGCGAAGTAACCCAACGAAATCAATTATAAGTATGTTGGGTTAATAACCTGTCTGTTTAATTTGTATGTAACCGCCGGGATTTAATATCAGTCTGTCTGCTTCCTGTCTCCCACCCTGTGGCTTTCTATATGCTCAAACATCTCGCGTCTTTTTTCACCTACCTGAGGCATTGATATCATAAGTATTGTATCACCGCCTCTGAAGGCATCCGAAAGCTGTTCAGGGTCTGCATAGTTGGCATACCTGGTATCGATTCCATGTTCCCGGTATTTTTCAAGAGCTTTTTTATCAGGGCTGGTAAATATAAGGTCTTTTTTGTTCAGCTTATTAAGAATGCTGTTTGCCGCATATGATCCGAAGTTGCCATCTGCTCCGGTTACAATCACTTTGCCCATTAAATGATACCCCCATATTTTTTTACTGAAAACTTGAAATAGGATGAAGAATATACCACTATAGTTTAAACGATTTCAAGAGATGAGGCAAATTACAATACAGGGGAGGAACAGAATACATGCCTGGCAAATATGATAACTGTTTTTTGAGATATGACGGGAAACAGCATTTTCCACTTGGTAAAATAATCCAGCGGTTCAATGACGACAGTGTTCCAGGGAGCAACTTCTATTTTATGCACTGGATTATGCCGAATGATTATTCAGCAGATGAATTTCAGGTAGGACATCCTCCGCATACCCATGACGAGCCGGAAATACTCTTTCACATCGGCATCGATCCTTATAACCCCGATGAACTGGGGGCTGAAATTGAGTTTACAATCGGCGAAGAGCTGGAGACCCATGTAGTCAATAAGACAACCGCAATATTTATCCCTGCAGGCGTACCACATTCACCCTGGCGTATTATAAGGGTTGACAGGCCTTTCATTTTTCTGGAGGTCAACCAGGCACAAAAACATACCAACACATGGCGTGCAGACCTTCTGCCTGAAGAACAGCGGGATAAGATAGACTGGTCCATGTGGGAGGGTGGAGAAAGGTTCTAGTCGAACGCTGGAAGCTTTATGAGTAACGTAGGTTGGGTTACGCGAAGCAGCCCAACGAAATCAATTAAAAAAATGTTGGGTTAATAACCCAACCTTCTCCCTGCTGTGTCACAATTATTAAATAACTGTAATTAATCGCCTCAACAAAGATTAACCGTAGGGTCGGGATTTATTCCCGACCTGTGTATTTTTTTAAAAAAACAGCATCTTAAAACAGGTGGGGTGTAAAACCCAATGTTGTTGACTTAAGGAAATCGCAACAACCATTTTCACCGGATCACCACCTACGTCATTCCACGGCTTGACCGTGGAATC
>JASFHE010000091.1:0-13865 GCA_050123415.1 Desulfobacteraceae bacterium
CATCAAGTAGCATAGGTGAATCACAACAAGTTGTAAGTGGCGAAAAATCGGAACCTTATGCAAGTCCTTAACCGGAAATTACTGAATTGAAATACAAAACTGGAAAATAACCAGCACATATCTCAGTGACATTGATCCGCTGGTTTCTTTGGATTGATTTGCCTTCAGGGTATCACCGGGCCTGTAACCGGAAAGAATAAAAGCCGGGTACAAACCTCCGCTTATGCCTACGATGATCAGCATTACCAATAGAGGCAGAATTGCATTAAGAGAAAAGTAGTTAAATGAAAGGCTTTTACCCACTATTGATTCAAATATTGGCAGCATCAGTTCAACCAGACCCATGGATAAAATCATTGCCAGAAACACAATAAATGTGGATTCGCCGAGGAACTGCACAATTAACTGTTTTCTCTTTGCGCCCACGACTTTTCTCATGGCAACTTCTCTTGCCCGTTGTGAGGCCTTTGCGGTAGTAAGGATCGTGAAGTTGATGCATCCTATTAAAAGAACAAGCAGGGATATAGCGGCGAAAGACATAACCACTGTCCTGTTCCCGCCTGCCCTGGAGTCGTCCCAGGTGGAATCAAGATGTGCGGTATCCAGTCTCTGAAAATCCATTGAAAAGCGATCACTGGCTTTCCTGTTGGGATCGTTACTGGGTATAGTCCGGTCGATCATTGCGGGGAGGAGAGGTCTCAGGGTTTCAATATCGATGCCTTTTTTCAGTTTAATATATGTTCTGAACCAAGGAGTACCCCAGCCTTTTAAGAACGGAGGGAGACCGGTTTCATCAAGAAGAGCCATTATTGGTATATCATCAAGAACTGTATTTCCCGGAATGCGATATACGGCGGTTACCTTGTAATCGACTTTGATATTATTCCTGAGATCTATGGTTATCACCTCTCCGATGGGATACTGACTCCCGAAATGGCGTTTTGCTGTTTCCTCACTTAATGCAATATTGTTCTTGTCCGTGAGTGTATCTTTCAGGCTTCCCACAATGACCTTTAATTGGAAAATATCAATAAAGGCAGGATCTACATTTGTAAATCTGCTTTGAAATCTGTCAGTGCCTATGTTAATGGTATACTCCAAAGAAAAAGTCCGGGCGGTCTGTTCAAAATTGTCTTTGAAGTATTCTTTCAGTGCAGGCATGGCCGGTAAAGGGACAGTAGAATCCATATCGGGCTCCCTTCCCGGATTTTTCTCCGCAAAATTTACCCGATATATCCTGTCTGAATCTTTCCATTGTTTGTCATAGGAAGTTTGATCCTTGACATAAAGAGTAATGACAATGCAGACTGAAAGACCTATCGCCAGGCCTGCGATATTGATCGTACTGTAGAGTTTGTTTTTGATCAGGTTGTTTATTGCAATTGTGATGTAGTTTTTTAGCATACAGTCTCCTAACGGATCGATTCAAGATTCAAGTGTTTTTGTTCGTCATTCCCGCGAAGCCTTTCGATTTTGAAACATTCGACGAACTCATGTCGAGTCGCTCAAGGCCATGAGCCTGCCGAATGGGCGGGAATCTATATTTGTATTTAAAAGCTAAAAACTAATGGATACCCGCCTGCGCGGGTATGACGTTGTATTTAAGCCTTTCCCTGTGCCATGCACCTTGAGCCTTCACCCTGTTAAATACCTTGGGAATTAGTGTGATGTACTTTTATTTAGTATCTATTGTTCCAAAGGTTAAATAGTTGTCACTGAGCATACTTATTTTCTCAAGGTAAGATTTGAGCAGTAAAACGCTCAAATCTTATTTAACAGGGTACCTTTCTTTTACTCATACCTCAACGCCTTAATCGGCTTACTCTTCGCAACTCGTTTTGTATTCCCCGCAACTGTAAACCATGCAATAGCGAGAGCGATAAAACCTGAAACAATACAAATTGGAATCATGTACAAACGATTAAACCTGTAGGGAAATCTTTCAAGCCAATTTTGCATGGCAAGCATGGCAACTGGCCAGGCAATTATATTGGCTATAAATACAGGCTTTAAAAATTGCCAGCCAAGGAGTTTTACTATGTCCTTCACTTTTGCACCCATCACCTTTCGCACACCTATTTCCTTCACGCGCCTGTCAACAGTAACCGCAGCTATTCCAAAGAGACCCATACAGGCAATAAAAATGGCTAACAGCGCAAAGGCGATTAAAACTCTGTTCTCCTGCTCTTCCTGTGAAAATGTTGTTGATAAGTTTTGTTTGACACTGCTGATTTTAACAGGAAAATCACCAATCACCGTACTCCATACTCGTTTTACTTCTTTAACAACAGCCGGATAGTCGCCCTTATATCTTATAGTCAGAAAATGGGCAGCACCGGGAGACAGGCGATATATCTCGGGCGCAGGTCTTACACGTAAATCTCTGAATTGAGAATCTCCGACAACTCCAATAATTGTAAATTCAAAATAAGAAGGTGTGTCGGGATCATCCCATCCCTCAACTATTTTTCCAATTGCCTCATCTGCCGAAGCGTAGCCAAGTTGTCTGGCCGCTTCTGAATTGATTATTATTCGATCATCTTCAGATTGCGTTATCCGGGAAAAAGGCCCCGGCGCCTCTCGATCCATACCCTGTGTAAAAAATCTGCCTGATAAAAGAGATATCTCATAGGTATTAAAAAAATTATAATCCACGAAAATATTATTAAATCTTTTTTCGGTCGTGGATTCTGCAGCTTTCCTTCTAAGGTCCGATTCCATATGTACTCCCCATCCTAAACCGGGCTGCAAGGTTGATAAAGCAACATTATTAACCAAAGGCAATTTCAGCAACTCCTGTTGTAGCGTAATTTTCTTATTTTCACTTATATCCTGTCCGCCGATATCCCCCACGATAAGCAGTTTGTCCGGATTAAAACCCGGATCTTGTTTCCCTGTATAAAGTAACTGAAAATAGGTAACCATAGTTGCAATGATCAGAACAATAGAAGCCGTGAATTGAAATACAACAAGTACATTTCTTACTTTAAATGAGCCTTTTTCTTCTGTTGTTTTGTTATCCTTCAATACTCTGGCCGGTGATAACCTGGACAAGATTAAAGCGGGGTAAAATCCGCCCAATAATCCCACAAACATTAAAGACGGTAAAACAAACAGGTAACTACTTACTGATGAATAGGGGACTATCAATTTTTTATCTACCATCAATTCAAAAAAGGGCCATGCCAATTCTGTGAATGCTATTGCCAGAAGAAAGGAAAGTAACGTAATAAGTACGGATTCACCAAGGAACTGGATAAGAAGCTGCTTAAAACGCGCCCCTACTACTTTTCTCATGGCTACCTCCCGGGCGCGCTGTGTTGCTTTTGCTGTGGATAAAATTATAAAGTTGATGCAACCTAAAAAGAGCACCACTATTGAAATAATTATGAAAACTGCAATAACTGTTCTGTTGCCTGCTTTTGTTTGCAGCAAAAATTCAATAGGATTAAAATATATATCGGTTATTTTTTGCAGAGAATAGCCCCGAATATCACTCATTTTTTTGCCCGGCGGGGGATCACCCGGTATAACTTGATCGACAAATTCCGGTAAACGACCAACGATTTTTTCAATACTCGCTGTTTCAGTCAGCCGGATATATGTTTCAGGTGAAGACATGTTCCAATCGTCTGCCATAAAACTGTAGTATACTTCATCAATCAGGGAAAAACATGAAATGTTTAATATAGTGTTTGGCGATATAAAACGATAAACCGCGGTTACTATGTACTCTTTTTTATCCCCATATTCAGGAATATGGGTTATCGCTTCCCCGATCGGGTTTTTGTTGCCAAAATATTTTACAGCCAGTTCTTCACTTAAGGCAATATTGCCTGGAATCTGTAAAGTCTTTTCCAGGCTCCCTCTAAGCACGTCACACTGGAAAATCTTAGGAAACTCTTTATCTACCTTAGGGACCAATGCAGGATATTGTTTATCCTTAATTTCAATTACCCCATTGGATAACCCCATAATACGAGTGCCGAATTTTATTTCCTCAAGAAAATATTTTTTAAGGGCGGCTAAGGCCGGCATAGAAGTCATTGGAAATGTCTGTTTTGGAGAATTACCTGAACTCATTATATTGTTGACTCGACAAATAAGATCTGCTTTTTCCCACCCCTTGTCATAGGATAGTTCGTCCCGGACATAGAGTGTTATCAATAAGCAGGCTGTAAGCCCTACAGCTAAACCTATGATGTTGATGGCACTGTAGAGTTTGTTTTTGATCAGGTTGTTTATTGCAATTGTGAAGTAGTTTTTGAGCATAAGGCGCCTCTAAAGATTTTTATTCTATTAGTTTGTTATGTGTTCTTTACAAAGTTCTTGCCGCCATATACCATTAAAAGTCATTTTGAGCTTTTTCCCGGACTATCCTGACTATCGTTAAAATCAAGCGAAAACATTTCACCCATTTTAAGGATATGCAGTTCCATATTTTCCGGTTTCATCTGATCCCACGCGTATTGAAGTCGGCGTGGGGGATCAAGAATATGTTCATAACTCATAATCCATGTCCCCCATCCCCAGGGGATGAACACCTTGCATCCAAGGTCCTGTGCCGCGCAGATAGCGTCTTCGGGTGCAAAGTGCCAGTTACGCTGAAACCAGGCTGAAACAGGCATAAGGCAGATATCTATTTTGCCATAACGTCTGCGTATTTCTTTAAAGAGATCACTGTAGCCTGTATCGCCTGCAAAATAGATTTTTTTATTTTTATATTCAAATAACCATCCTCCCCATAAATCAGGATTGACTATTATCATACCCCGACCCGAACGGTGGTTGGCAGGAAGGAAGTTTACAGTTAAATTTCCTACCATCTTTTTACCATACCAGTTCATCCCTGTTACTTTTGAATAACGTGAAGGGAAGTCTTTATTGATATTTTTTGGCACAAAATAATTAATATCTGACGGCAACTGTTTTATAGTGTTCCAGTTCAGGTGATCATAATGATCGTGAGAAACAGCAACAAGGTTAACCATTTCCATATTATTAAAAGGCAGGTCTTTAATTTTAACAGGTGGTTGTGCCTGTAATTTGAAGGCATCAAAAAAATCCATAAACCATCCCACAAAACCATCGATAGGCGCAAGGACAGGGTCGGTAAGTATCTGGTATTTTCCTTCCAGTTGAATAAGAAAAGACGAATGATTGATCCATGTAATCTGTATGTCCTGTTCCGGATTATTAATTTTGGCAAAATCAGGTGCTACAGTATATTCCGCAGGATCATAGCCTTTTATCCTGTCAATATCCTCATCAGGATCGCTTAACACCCTGTATTTGCGTGATCCTTTCTCGTGTGGTTTTCTAAAATCAATATTATCAAACTCGGTTTTTTCATTGCCGTGATATTCAGGCGGAAATAAAATGACATCTTTATTAGTTGCCAATTCATGCATTACAGTGTTACTGCATCCAAAGGTAACTAAAAGTGAGATCAGGAATAAGAATATAATTGGTTTATAGTACATGGTTGCTCCTATCTGAGCGATTCAAGGTTTCAAGTTCAAAGTTGCCAATATACAACACGGAGCGTTTGAGAAAATGTTTTAAAATTGACCGCCCGTTCGTTTCGCTCTCTCAAGACGCTAAGTACGCAAAGGTTTTATTTTTATGGATTCTGTAAGAAAACTCAGAATCCATAAAGACTCTAGCACTGCGGGCAAAGGCTTTTGTATTTGTCTTTATAATTATAAATGTTTTTCTTAGCGCCCTTCGTGACACGGCGTAGCCTTTGGCGAAGACGGTTGCGTCTTTGTTTACCCAGTGAAACTTTTTTAGCTTTTGTTTAACCCGGGCGGTTCAGGTTTGTTTTTACTCATACCTCAACGCTTTAATCGGTTTACTCTTTGCCACCCGTTTCGTATTGCCAGCAACTGTAAAACATGCAACCGCAAGCGCGATAAAACCTGAAACCAGACAGATAGGAATCATGTATAAAGGATTAAACCGATATGGAAAACGCTCCAGCCAGTTTTGCATTGCGAAGATCGCAACAGGCCATGCAATGATGTTTGCAATCAAAACCGGTTTTAAAAAATGCCACCCAAGGAGTCTTACTATGTCCTTTACTTTTGCCCCCATAACCTTTCGTACACCTATTTCCTTCACGCGCCTGTCAACAGTGAACGCAGCTATTCCAAACAGGCCCATACAGGCAATAAAAATGGCTAACATGGCAAAAGTGATCAAAACGGTGCTTTCTTTTTCTTCCCGAGAAAATGTTGTTGAAAAACTCTGTTTGACACTGCTGATTTTGACTGGAAAATCGCCTATCACAGCACTCCATACTTGTTTAACTTTTTTAACAACAGCCGGATAGTTACCCTTATATCTGATAGTTAAAAAGTGGGCTGAGCCGGGAGACAGGCGATATATCTCAGGCGCAGGTCTTACACGTAAATCTCTGAATTGAGAGTCTCCGACAACTCCAATAATTGTAAATTCAAAATAAGAATGTGTGTCAGGACTATCACGTCCCTCAACTATTTTTCCAACTGCCTCATCTGCCGAGGCGTAGCCAAGTTGTCTGGCGGCTGCTAAATTGATTATTATTCGATTATCTTTGGATGATATTATGCGGGAAAAAGGCCCTGTCTCCCATCGATCCATACCCTGAGAAAAGAACCTGCCTGATAAGAGAGATATTTCATAGGTATTAAAAAAATTGTAATCCACGAAAATATTATTCAAACTTTTTCCGGTCGTAGGTTCTGCAGCTTTCCTCCTAAGGTCCAAATAGTTCTCTATCCCCCCTGCATACTTCGGTGCCACGGTTGATAAAGCAACATTATCAATCAAGGGTAATTTCAGTAACTCCTGTTGAAGTGTAATTTTCTTGTCTTCACTTATATCCTGTCTGCCAATATTCCCCACGATAAGCAGTTTATCCGGATTAAAACCCGGATCATGTTTCCCTGTATAGAGTAACTGGAAATAGGCAACCATAGTTGCAATGATCAGAACGATAGAAGCTACAAATTGAAATATAACGAGTACATTTCTTACTTTAAATGAGCCTTTTTCTGCTGTTGTTTTGTTATCCTTCAATACCCTGGCAGGTGATAACTGGGATAATATTAAAGCAGGATAAAATCCGCCTAATAATCCCACGAACATTAAAGACAGTAAAACAAACAGGTAACTACTTACTGATGAATAGGGGACTATCAATTTTTTATCTACCATCATTTCAAAAAAAGGCAACACCAATTCGGTGAATGCTATTGCCAGAAGAAAGGAAAGTAACGTAATAAGTACGGATTCACCAAGGAACTGGATAAGAAGCTGCTTAAAACGCGCCCCTACAACTTTTCTCATGGCTACCTCCCGGGCGCGTTGTGTTGCTTTTGCTGTGGATAAAATTATAAAGTTGATGCAACCTAAAAAGAGTACCACTATCGAAATAATAATGAAAACAGCAATAACTATTTTTTTGCCTGCTTTTATTGGTGGGCCAAATGGTGACTTAATTGGGTTTAAATATATATCGGTCATTTTCTGCAGAGAATAACCACGAACGTCACTCATTTTTTTGCCCGGCGGGGGATCACCGGGTATAACTTGATTGACAAATTCCGTTAAACGGCCGGTGATTTTTTGGATACTCGCCGTTTCAGGCAGCCGGATATAGGTTTCAGGTGAAAACATGTTCCAATTGTCTGTCATAAAACTGTAGTATACTTCATCAATCAAGGAAAAACATGAAATGTTTAATATAGTGTTTGGCGATATAAAGCGATAAACTGCGGTTACTATATACTCTTTTTTATCCCCATATTCAGGAATATAGGCTATCGTTTCCCCGATCGGATTATTATTGCCAAAATATTTTACAACCAGTTCTTCACTTAAAGCAATATTGCCTGGGCCCTGTAAAGTTTTTTCCAGACTCCCTCTAAGCGCTTTACACTGGAAAATATTAAGAAACTCTTTATCTACCTTAGGGATCAATGCAGGATATTGTTTATCCTTAATTTCAATTACCCCATTGGAAATCCCCAGAATACGGGTGCCGGATTCTATATCTTCGGGAAAATATTTTTTAAGGGCAGGTAAAGCCGGCATAGAAGTAATTGAAGATGTTTCTTCTTGAGAATTACCCGAAGCCCTTACACTGTTGACTCGATAAATAAGGTCTGGTTTATCCCAATGTTTATCATAGGATAGTTCATCTTGAACATAGAGGGTAATTAATATGCAGGCAGTAAGACCGACAGCAAGTCCGATAATATTGATTGCACTGTACAGCTTGTTTTTAAGTAAATTGTTAATGGCTGTTGTGAAGTAGTTTTTGAGCATAGCCGCTCCTATCGGATCGATTCAAAGTTTAAAAATTCAAAAATTTAAAATTAAAAATCTTTAAAACACTAAATCATTAACTCAGAATCTTTTTGATAATTATATTTAGTTTTTTAACCTTGAATATTGAATATTGATTTTTTGAATTTAAATATTTCACTCAAAACTCAAAACTCAAAACACAAAACTCATAACTCATAACTTAGAACTTATAACTGTCTTTACTCATACCTCAAAGCCTTAATCGGTTTCCTCTTTGCCACCCTTTTCGTATTCCCTGCTACTGTGAACCATGCAATAACCAGTGCAATAAATCCTGAAACCAGACAAATAGGAATCATGAACAAAGGATGAAATCTGTAAGGGAAACGCTCCAGCCAGGTTTGCATTGCAAATATGGCAACAGGCCAGGCAATGATGTTTGCAATAAAAACCGGTTTTAAAAAATGCCACCCAAGGAGTCTTACGATGTCCTTTACTTTTGCTCCCATGACCTTACGCACCCCTATTTCCTTCACGCGCCTGTCAACTGTAAACGCAGCCATGCCAAACAGTCCAATGCACGCAATAAAAATTGCCAGCAGTGCAAATGAGATTAATACCTTATTCTCATTTCTCTCTTGTACAAAGGTCGCAGCCAGATTTTGTTTTACATTACTATCACTAAAGGTAATGTCACCGACCACTTCATGCCAGACGCGTTTTACTTCTTTAACTACCTTTTGATAGTCACCCTTGTATCTGACAGTGAGAAAAAAAGTAACATCAGGAATCAATCGATACATTTCAGGAGCTGGTTTCAGACGTAAATTCCTGTATTGGGAATCCTCAACAACTCCTATGATTGAATATTCCGCATACCACGAATTTTCTTGCTCACCCTGTACAATTATTTCACCAACTGCCTCATCGGCCGATGCGTATCCCAATTGTCTGGCAGCAGCTAAATTGATTACTATTCGTCTGTTCTTTATCTCTTCATCATTTTTATTTTGTGGGCTAGGGAATTCAGGCACAGGTTCTTCCTTATCCATATTTCTGGAAAAGTATCTGCCTGAAAGCAAAGATATCTCATAGGTATTAAAAAAATTATAATCTACATACATGCTATGCAGGGTTATTTCTTGATTTTGCTTTGAACCGGACGTTTTTGACCTAAAATTCCCTGTTGTTATTATTCCTCCATTTACCCTTCTCGGTTGTATACTTGATAACGCAGCATCGGTTATCTCAGGAAGTTTAAGCAGTTCCTGCTGAAGTGTATTTCTGTAGCCTCTTACATCCCGATTGGCAATACCTTCCAAAACAAGAAGATTCTCCGGATTGAATCCCGGATCATGTTTACTCGTGTACACCAACTGAAAATAGGCAACAATAGTCGCAATAATTAAAGCGATAGATGCTGTAAATTGAAAAATAACCAGGACATTCCTTAGCTTAAAGGAACCGACTGCATCCGTTGCCTGGTTGGACTTCAAAGCCTTTGTTGGTGAAAACCTGGATAATACAAAGGCCGGATAAAGCCCTCCTGATAATCCAACCATTATTACCAGAAATAATGCAAATATATAACTTGCCGGAGATGTATAGGGAACCGCCAATTCCAAAAACATTAATGTTTCAAAAAACGGTATTGTCAGTTCTGTAATCGCTATTGAAATGAGAAATGCCATAAAAGTAATCAGCAGAGATTCGCCAATGAACTGGATAAACAGTTGTTTAAAACGGGCGCCAACTACCTTTCTCATGGCTACTTCACGGGCACGCTGGGTTGCTTTAGCAGTTGTTAAAATAACAAAATTAATGCAGCCTATAATAAGCACTAATACTGAGATAATTATATATACAGCTATAACTGTTCTATTTCCAACTCTGATTTGCCCCGAATCGAAAGGGTTAAAATATATGTCACTCATTTTTTGTAACGAGTAGCTCCTTGTATCGCTCATCTTTTGACCTGGTTGAAGCCCCATGAAATCGGTAGGAATTGTCTTATTGATAAAATTAGGCAACCTGGAAACAAACTTATCAATATCTGCTGTTTCACTCAGGCGGACATAGGTGCCAAGCCAGGGGTTATACCATTTGCGGATATTTTCCGGGATCCGGGATTCAGCCAGTAATGAAAAACAGGGTATATTCAAAACGGTTTTGGGGGAGATAAAACGATAAACCGCGGTTACCTGATACTGTTGTTCAGTGCCGTTATTCGGTGTGAAAATTATCACTTCTCCAATTGGATCTTTATCACCAAAATATTGGAAGGCGGACTCTTCACTTAAGGCGATATTATCAGGGCTTTGTAAAGTGCTTTTAAGACTGCCTTTGAGCACTTCAGCCTTGAATATATTAATAAAATCTTCATCAACTTGCGCAAAGGACGACGGATAGCGCATATCACCAATTTGTATTTCTCCTCCAGAGCCCATAATGCGAGTACCGAATTCAATATCCTCAGGGAAATATTTTTTAAGGGCCGGTAATAACAGAACAGAAGTGGTTGGCCACGTTCTTTCTGGAGAGCCACTCCTGTTGATCCGATAGATAAGATCTCCCTTTTCCCAGTGCCTGTCATAGGATAGTTCGTGTTGAACATAGATCGAAATTATTATACAGGCAGCAAGACCTACAGCTAAACCAATAATATTAATTGCACTGTAGAGTTTGTTTTTAAGCAAATTGTTGATTGCTGTGGTGAAGTAGTTTTTTAGCATAATTTACCTCTAAGAATATTTATTCTATTAGTTGGTTATGTGTTCTTTATGAAGTTCTTACCAGTTACTAAGTGATCCTAGATTCTGGATTCTAGATGCTGGATGTTCAAAAGAATTGGCTTTTATCAAGTATCCAGCATCCAGTATCATTGTCTTTTCACTCATATCGTAGTGCCTTAATCGGTCTACTCTTTGCCACCCGTGTTGTATTTCCCGATACTGTAAACCATGCAATAACCAGCGCAATCAATCCTGAAACCAGACATATTGGAATCATTAACAATGGATTAAACCGATAGGTAAATTGTTCAAGCCAGCTTTGCATTGCGAATATGGCAATGGGCCAGGCAATAATATTTGCAACCAATACCGGTTTGGAAAACTGCCATAGCAGCAGGCTGATAATGTTTTTTACCTTTGCTCCCATAACCTTACGTAATCCTATCTCCTTGATGCGTCGTTCTACTGTAAAGGACGCTGATCCATACAATCCCATGCAGGCAATAACAATGGCCAGCAGAGAAAAGCTGGTGAGTACTTTCATTTCTGTTTGTTCCTGCTTAAACTCCTTTGCAAGCAACTGATCAACAAAGACAGTTGATATCTCAATATCTCCCATCACCTTTTTCCAGACGGACTTGACCTGTTCGAGTGTGACCCCTGCTGAGCCTTTATAACGCACAGTAACAATATCTGCACGACCAGGTTCCAGCAGGTAGGCTTCAGCCCTTGGCCGGGCATTGATGCTGAATATGTGATTATCCGCTACAACACCTATAATAGTATAGTTATGGGTACTTGTTGTGTTGATGATGATTTTACCCACTGCTTCTTCAACAGTTGAAAAGCCCAGTTCCCTGGAAGCACTTTCATTGATAATAATATTCCTTTCAGAAAGCTTCTTGGATGGGATAATATTGCTTTCAAAATTTATATCGAGTTCTGGTTCAGCAAGATCTCGATCTTCATCATAATTCCTTCCTGCAATTATAGGAATTTTATAGGTTGAAAAATAGTCATAGCAGACACCACTTGTGAATATATGATAACTGGTTTCTGCTATCCCCTGATGTTTATACGTGCTCGCGTTTATAATTTTTTCGCTGGGCTGAATTTGAGAGAAACAAACATCTGAAATATTCGACAGATTCATTAACTCCCTTTTTAACAACTCCGCTCGTTCACTTAATTCAGGATGTAGAGCAATTTTATTGATGATTAACATATTTTCCTTGTTAAAACCGGGATCACGATTAATACTATAATGTACTTGTACATAGATTATACTGGTAGCAATAATTAAAATTATGGAAATACTAAACTGAAAAATCACGAGCGCAGTCCTCAACGATTTGGATCTCTGAGTTTCTTTTGAATGATTAGCTTTAAGAGTATTACCCGGCCGGAAGCCGGATAGAATAAATGCAGGGTAAAGACCTCCACTGATTCCGAAAATAAAGAGCAGTCCCAATAATTGTAATATGGTGAAAGGAGAAGAGTACTCAAGTGAAAGGGCTTTACCCACTATTGATTCAAATACCGGAAGTATTATTTCAATAATGCCCAGAGACAAAATCATAGCCAATAGCACTATTAATGTTGACTCACCAAGGAACTGTACAATTATTTGTCTTCGCTTTGCCCCGACAACTTTTCTCATGGCGACTTCTTTGGCTCGTTGTGTAGCCCTTGCAGTAGTGAGAATAGTAAAATTCAGACAGCCTATCAACAGGACAAGAAAGGCTATGGCTGCAAAAGACATTACAGCGGTCTTATTTCCACCGGTTCTGGTGCTGTCCCAGGCCGAATCAAGATGTGCATCAACCAGTTTTTGAAAGTCCATTTTTATTACCTGGCTTGCTGGCAAAGCAGGGTCAGAAATAATTCTTGAGATATCAAAATATCGATCTACAAAAGCTGGTATGAGAGGTTTTAAAGTTTCAATATCAATATTATTTTTTAGCTGAAAATAAGCCGCTGTATTTAAGTCATGCCAGTTTTTTAGTACAGGCGGCAGGTAAGCATCATCCAGCAACGATAAAAGTGGTATATCAAAAACTGAATTTCCAGGGACACTATATACAGCCGTCACCTTATAATCTATTTTTGTGCCCATGATATTCATAGTTATCACTTTTCCAATAGGGATCTGTGTGCCAAAATAGCGACAGGAGGCTTCTTCACTTAATGCAATATTATTTGGATTTGTGAGAGTGGTTTCCATACTTCCGGCAAGTGCCTCTAATTTGAACATCTTGATAAATGCCGGATCAACCTGCACAACTGTATCTTCAAATTGTGCATTCCCGGTATCAATAACCATGTTATGGGAAAAAGTTCGGGTGCTTTGTTCAAATTTGCCCTGAAAGTATTTCTGTAGCTGAGGCATTGCCGGTAGAGGAGTAAATGCAAAACGCATAGATTCCATGCCAGGGATAGTGGCTTTGGTATTTACCCGATAGATTTTGTCCGAATGTTCCCATTGCTTGTCGTAGGAATACTGGTCCTTAACATAAAGTGCTATTACTATACAGGCGGCAAGCCCAATGGCCAGTCCCATGATGTTTATTGCACTGTAGAGTTTGTTTTTAAGTAAATTATTAATTGCTATAGTTAAGTAGTTTTTTAGCATGGTGTTCCTCTCCAGATTGAGTTATAAACACTGGATTCCCCGATCAAGTCGGGGAATGACGATGTGTTTAGGTTTTATAACCTTGAACCTTGTACCCTGTGCCTGTCTTTTACTCATACCTCAACGCTTTAATCGGATTACTCTTTGCAACACGTGTAGTATTTCCCGCAACTGTACACCATGCAATAACGAACGCTATCAAGCCT
>JASFHE010000092.1:0-13839 GCA_050123415.1 Desulfobacteraceae bacterium
TAAAAACAAAGACTTGGCTGAACGCTGAAAGCTTCATCCAGAAATTGCTGCTTTCTGGATGAACACTACTTGGTTCCTGCCACTGCCTGGGCTATGTTAAAACAAAAGTCTCCCAGTTTTTCAAAGGCGGACAGCATGTCTACAAGGATAAGGCCGGGATCGACTGTACAGGCACCGCTCTGGAGCCTCATGAGGTGATTGCTTTTCATGTCTTCTCTCATATCATCAATCCGGTTTTCAATTTCAAGGGCCCTTTCAAGGATACTGCTGTCTTCTTCCATTATAGCTTCAATTACAAAGATAATAAATTTTCTTACCTCTGCTGATATTTTTTTATAATCCTCCATGCCGCCTTTAGAAATATAAAGGTTCTGCTCAATGAGTTCTTCAATCAGCTGCGCTATATTTTCAACTTCATCTCCAGCTCTTTCAAAGTTGTTGGTCATCCTTGTGAGAGCGGATATTTCATTTGATTCTTCCGGCATTATGGGTTGCTGCATTATCTTTACAAGATACTGGGTTATTTCTTTCTGCAGGATATCCAGTGTATCTTCGCGTTTTTTCCATTTTGACAGTTCCTTTAATTTTCTGCTCTCTATGGATTTGACAACATCATCAAACATTATGAGAACAGCTTCACCCATTCTTATTATTTCGGCCCTTGCCCTGTCCAGTGCAACTGAAGTAGTATCAACATACTTGTTATCCAGATATTTTATATGTCTGAGTTCATCAAAGTCCTTCTCTTCTTCTTTATGGGGCGTAAGCCATATAGCTGCTTTGATAAGGTAAGGAAGAATAATTAGAAAAATAGTAGCATTTACAATATTAAAAAGCGTGTGTGAATTGGCTATATATCTTTCAATATTAGGCTTCTCTCCATTAACTATCAGATCGGCTGCATCATAATTCATTAATGTCCCTGTAACAAATTGCACAAGATCAATAAAGTAGGGGAAGCAGAGCACAATAATCGTCACACCGATTACATTGAAGAGCGTATGTGCCCTCGCTGTCCTGTGGGCGTTGATACTTCCTCCAATACTTGCAAGTTCAGCAGTTATCGTAGTGCCGATATTATCCCCTAAAATTAAGGCCACACTGGTTTCGAAGTTGATCAGACCCTGCATTGCAAGGGCCATTGTGATGCCAACAGTAGCGCTCGAACTTTGCAGTATCATGGTAAGCGTTGTTCCCACCAGGATACAAAGCAATATACCTCCAAAAGTTCCTGCGCTAAATTTAGCAAAGAGGGCGATAAAATCGGGATTATCTCTTAAAGGCGCAAAGCCCGCCTTCATGGTTGCCAGACCAAAAAATACAAGTCCGAAACCCAGGAGTACATCTCCCAGATAAACCCATTTCTTTCTTCCTATAAAAAATTTTAAAAAAGTTCCAGCAGCAATGGCTGGAAGCGCATATGCTGTAATTTTGAATGCTATTAATTGTGCAGTGACAGTTGTGCCGATATTTGCGCCTAAAATAACTCCAACTGCCTGGGTCAGTGACATGAGTCCTGTGTCAACAAAACTTACAAGCATTACGGTAGTAGCGCTGGAGCTTTGCACTATGCTTGTTACGATAGCGCCTACTCCGCAGCCAACAAAACGGTTGTTGGATACCATGTTCAATATCTGTCTTAGTTTCTTACCCGCTACCTTCTGAAGCCCTTCGGACATGATCTTCATTCCAAAAAGGAACATGCCGAGTCCGCCAAGAGCCTGAAATATAATTTTCTCCATTTTTATCCTTGTTTATCGCTTATGGATTAATAGTAATATTGATTATTTTTTGGTGTTCAGCCGGGTTGAAAATAGAATAGGTTATATGAGTCTGGAGCTGTGGATGCTGTGTGTGGGAATGGTGAACTCCATCCTGCATCGGGCTAAACCTCCATTGCAAAAAGCGCGGCTCCCACTGCGCCGGTGAGTTGAGGATGTTCAGGCAATAATATCTCAGCGCCGGTTATTTCCCTGACCATTTCAACCAGAAAGGGGTTATGCTCTACAACACCACCTGTCAATGCTACATGATCTGTTATCAGATCCATTTCAAGAACCCTTTTTATAACCGAAAAAAACAGCCCTTTAATAATATCCGGGACTTTTTTGCCCTGCCTTATTTTTTCAAGAACCTCTGTTGCTGAGAAGACAGTACAGAAACTGCCGAGTTCAACCATTTCAGTGGACTGTCTTGCCAGGGCATCCATTTCTTCAATGGGAATATCCAGCCTTGCTGACATCTCTTCGAGAAATGCCCCTGTTCCTGCGGCGCATTTTCTGTTCATTTTAAAATTGATCCTTCTTCCTTCATTATCAAGCTTTATGACTTTATTGTCCTGGCCGCCAATATCGATTATTGTCATTGCCTTTGGAAAATAATGAAACGCGCCTTTTGCATGACATCCTATCTCGGTTTTTGCGTTATTACTGAAGGAGACATTTTTTCTGCCGTATCCTGTCGAAACAGTTCGAATCATTTTTTCATTTAAGGCGCCGGCCATAGCCATGGCCTCTGCAAGACATTCATCAGCAGTACGTGTAAAATCCGTTCCTGACTTCTTTACTGAAAAACCAGCAAGATTTTTTCCCTCGTCAAGCAGTGCTACTTTAGTGCGGGAGGCGCCTACGTCAACTCCCGCAAATATTGATCCGTTAAGTGTCATATAAAAATCTTTAGTCGATTATCAGGCTTCATCAAGTTGTTCTATAAAGGCCTCAATGTTTGTTACTGTCTGTTCTTCTGAGTAACATCGCAAATCATTCAGGTCACCATTTATTGTCAGTTGGGGAATACCCAGCTCTTTACCGATCCTGTCGGGAAGACCATACCTGTTATTGGAATTGTTAGGGCAGGTTTTGGCATCGTGGAATATCATTCCATCGAATTTATATTTTTCAAAACAGTTTCTCATATACTGTTCCTTATATGTCTCATCCCTTACAATAAACAACTCAATATAGGCCCTGCCCATGCTTTCAAACGGGTCATTGGGATCGAGCTGGTCAAATATCCAGCTATTGCAGTAGGTTGAGGCAACAATACATGTCCGGAGCTCAACAAACTGCTTGGACAGGGCGCTCAGCTTGCCCCAGATGGGCATGCCGTCCCAGTATATCCTGTGCTTTTCTCCTTCAATTGCCGCAACACCATTATCTATCCTTTCTTTCAGTTCCTTTAAAAGGACCTCATAATAGTCAACCGCTTCCTGTGTTCCCCTTGCAACAACAGCCGGGCCCATATGAATGGTAGCATCAAAGAATGTCCATGGAGATGGGATAGCTGAAGCAGCTTCCAGACAGGCCCTCCAGAGCACGGATGTCTGCCTTGACAACTCAACTGCCTCTTTAAAACGGTCCATATCAAATTTTTCACCGCTGACTTCCTCGATCCCAGGGATAAGATTTTCTGTCTGTCTGGCTATGTCACTGACCTGGAAATTTTTAATGTCTCCGATATCCCTGTGTGTATGAATTCCCATCATTGGTACATCAAGTTCTCTTGAATACCAGGCAAACCAGTCCTGGACATCGCGGCACTGGTTTGTATTAAAAACCAGGACATCAGGTCTGGGGACCGATTCCATCTTATAGGCTCCTGTGAGAGGAGTCTTTTTCTGTATATATGAACCAATATCGGCTGTCAGATAGGAGCATATATCCGGACTATATCCAATTGCATTTGCATAGGGAATTAAATCTGTCGCGGTCCTGGTCGCCCCAAGCATGGCACCGTGATTTTCAGGAAAGTAAACTAAAAAGCCCATTCCGCGAAGAAGTTCGGCAGGCCCAACGCTTGTACACCAGGCGATCTTTTTAGAGCCTGTTTTTGAGGCTTCATCAAGCTCGTAAAAATGGTTTGCCATAACCTTATTATACAATCCCTGGCATTCGAACTTTTTCCTGGCGGGTTTTTTGTCTTCACTCATCCTTTTTATTCCTCCATTTGGTTTTTGAACAGTATGTGTAGATTGTGAAAATGTCCTTTAAATACAGTATATTAATCTATATTTGTAATGTCTTAAGGACATATTCGGGTGCCAACTCTAATTGATTGAGTTCGGAGTTGTCAAGATAAGTATTAAAATCCTACCACTATCTCATCAAAGGTTTTCCGCCAGTTAGGCGGATACAGCTTTTTTGATTCATCAAAATATCCGACTGCAAGTAAAAGCGGAATCCAGTAATTTTCAGGAATATTAAATTCCTTTCGTACTGCGTCATGTATAAAACCATCCATGGGATGTGTATCCAGACCCAGTTCCTTTGCGGCGTACATGAGTGACATTGCAAAAAAACCGGTATTTTTTACGGCAAATGCCTGCTGTTTTTCTGCGGTTTCTCCATAAAGCGTCGTCAGGGTATTCAGGTAGCCTTCCTTTTCATCTTCCTTTTTTTTACCGGTTTCAACCGATTTAATGAAATTCTTTTCCGCAAACGGATTTCCTTTCTTCCAGCCGTCCCTGTCTGCAAGTATAATAAATACATAGGGCGCTTCGGTAACCTTTGGCTGATCAAAAGCAAGTTTCCTCAAACGCGCCTTTTCCTCGGGATCTTTCAAGATCATTACACTCCATGGCTGGAGATTATAGCTGGAAGGGGAATTTGCCGCTGTTTCTATCATTTCCCTGATAAGGTTTTCAGGCACTTCTTTTTGAGTATCAAAATAATTAACTGCTCTTCTTTTTTTTACAATATCTTTAAAATCCATGGGTAACCTCCTTTGTTAATTCGTTTTTCTGATTAATCAACATCCAGTTCCTTTTTTAGCCATTCCTTCAAATCATCTTCAACCGCATATACCCCCTTTAGCTGGCATATGGGTTTTTCAAATCTTTCAGGCAATTCTATCTTTGCCAGTTCGATCGCCTCCTGGGAATTTCTTTTAAGGAGATAAATATAATAGGGTTTATCCCAGCAGTTCACCACAAAGTATATTGTATGATCTTCCTTGGACTGGACACGGGTGGCATCTCCTTTAGCGTATATATTCCCCCATTCAAGGTAAACACGAACTGCCTGCTCAGGTGTCATATCCCAGTCTATGGAATATACCAGGTCCCTGTCTTTTTTTATTTCTTCAAGCGATGTGATCATGATATCTCCTTTCTTTTATTGAGATTTTTCATTATTATAACCACGATTTTTATAAAAAGGAGAGTATAAAATGAAAATAATTTGTGTTTTAGGAAGTCCGAGGGATCAAGGCAACAGTTCTACAATAGTTAAAAAGTTCTGTGAAACCGCGGAAAAGAAAGGCGCGGATATCGATTCGTACAGTCTTAACAGCCTCAATTTCAAAGGCTGCCAGGGTTGTATGACCTGTAAAGTTAAGACCGAACGATGTGTAGTAAAAGATGATCTGGAAAAGGTGCTTGATTCAATATATGAGACAGACATCCTGGTGCTGGCATCTCCGGTCTATATGGGCGGAGTATCAGGACAGCTAAAATGCTTTATTGACCGGACATTCTCATTTTTAACTCCGGATTTTAAAACCAGTCCTGATCCGTCAAGACTTCCCAAAGGAAAGAAGGCTCTTGTTGTAACAACACAGGGCGCGCCTGAAGGCATGTTTAAAGATGTCCCTCAACAGCTTGAAATGCTGCTTAACCGGAATGGATTTTCAGAAGTAAAGATAATACAGGGTTGTGGAATAAGGGATATCGGGGATGCTGAGAAAGATGCCAGCGTGATGGATATGGCTGTTCAGGCAGCAGAACAACTGATTTGAAGAATTAGTCAACTTCTCTGGGATCAGTGAGTAATCTGATCCCGTGAAGAACTTGCAGGATTCTATCTTTTGACAATGTCCCGATTTTTTCTGTTAAATCACTTTTATTCATTGTGAAAATTTGGGAAATATTCACAACGCACTTTTTAGGCAGGTTTGCTTCATTCTTTTTTAAAGCAACATTTCCAGGGGAATTAGCTCTTTTCATATTGGATGTAAGAGAACAAACAACGACTGTGTTTATTCGACTTCGATTGAATAGATTGTTTTGTATTACAAGATGCGGGTGGCGATAGCCGGGTTCTGATTCATCAGGTGCTTTGAAATTGATCCAGAAAATATCACCCTGATTGATTACCATTGATCTTTTACCATTTTGAAATGATTTGAACTCATAAGCGCAACCATTGGATCTGGTTCAGGAGAATCTTCATTGGCCTCATTAATGAGTTTCAGTAACTCAAGGTTTTTATGACGCTGTATAAATTCTCTAGCCGCCATTGAATATAGTCGACTTCTTGAAACATTCAGATTTTTAGCTAAATTATCCATCTGATCAAAAACAGGTTTTTCTATTGATATTGCTGTCTTTACATTTGGCATTTGTAACTCCTTAATAAATGATAAAAGTATAACAAAAGGTATAACTTGAGTCAATACTGCTTTTCAAAACAGAATGACTTCGCAGAATGATACGCTTTTAAACTATTTCAACAATATTGGGAATAATCTGCCAGAGGCAGACAAGTTCCCGATCCTGTATAATGTTTTTTAAATATGCACAATTTTATATGCACGTGTGCACTTTTTTATGTGCAAATTCCTTATTTTTACACCTGTCAGTCATTATTTTTATAAGGGATCAATAAGATATCACATGCAAGTACAGTAAATAAAGTATCTTATTTCAGATAGTTAAATAATATATTAATTTTTATTTTGGAAATAAATATGAAAATAGCGGTTTTGGTATAAAAAATGTAATATAAATACAGATTTGTTATTCAAAAAACTGCATTTTCCATCCATCCGGTAAGATTTTTCAGAGATTTATGGAAAAACGCGCAAAAGAATTCACACAATAGATTTTCATTGAATTTCCAATCCCTTAATCGCTTGCGATGGGATTTTATCAAGTTTCCGCCCCTTTAACTGGAGGGGGAATAGTCAAGTAATGAATACGCAGAACATGAAACTCGTTTATAAAAGGTATACTTAAACAACAGGAGTAGAAGATGATATCGATCTGTAAAAAGTATGGAGCTGCTTTATTCTTTCTTATTGTGTTGAGTCTGTTTTCTTTTATATCAACCAATGCATTTGCTGATGATCTGGAGGTCAGTGTAACTACAAGCAACAGCGCTCCAATATCAAATGCAGGTGTATATGCATACACAGAAGCTGGCAGCTATACAGGTATAAACACAACAACCGACAGCAGCGGTGTTGCCCTGTTTGATTCAACATCTTTTGAATCAGGAAACTATAAATTCAGGGCTGATTATCTTGGAAGCCAGTTCTGGAGCGATGTCATATCAGTGCCTGCTGCTCTTACTGCCGCTATAACCATTACAGAGGAAACAGCAGATGTTACAGTTACATCATTCGCCGACCCCTCCCAATCCGTGCCGGTTTACCTCTTTTCAGGGGCCGGATCATACCTTGGGAAAAACAAAACCACAGATATTAACGGTCAGGTCTCCTTTGATCTGCCTGTAGGTCATGACTACAAATTCAGGGCAGATACATTCGGCAATCAATACTGGAGCAGCATAATAACAATCCAGTCCGGAACAAATGATGTTTCAATAGATACAGGCGGTGGAATCCTGCAGGTAACTGTTGAAAAAAATGCCGGAAGTCCCCTTGAAGGAATAAGTATATACCTCTTTAATGCATCAGGATCATATATGGGTATTACCCAAACAACCGATGCATCAGGAGTCGTGCAGTTCAGTGTCCCGGAAGGTGATTATAAAGTAAGAGCAGATTATATGGGGTATCAGTACTGGAGCGCTGATACCACAGTAACTGCAAATACAAACACTTCAATTTCTATCCCCCATCAGGATATTGTAGTAACAGTACAGGCCGGTTATCAGGGCTCTTCTGATCCAATAGAAGGGGCAAATGTATATCTCTTCACCTCTTCCGGCTCCTATATGGGGCAGGTCCAGCCCACAGACAGTAACGGCCAGGTAACATTCAGTCTGGCTGAAAACACCTATAAGGTGCGGGCCGACTATATGGGCCAGCAGTTCTGGTCAAATGATTTTACATGGCAGAATACATCGGTCGATATCCCGATAGCAGAAGGAGAAGTAACCGTAACCGGAGCAGGTCAGCCTCTTGAAAATGTTAATGTCTATCTTTTTACCGATACAGGCAGTTATCTTGGAATTAACCAGGCAACAGACAGTAATGGATCTACAACATTCCGAACACCTGCCGGTCTGCACAAATTCAGGGCTGATTACCAGGGCAGCCAGTTCTGGAGCAATACAGAAACACTCATAGCAGATCAAACCAATCCTGTGGCAATATCAACAGGAGGCGGAATTTTTATCCTTTCTGTTACCAAAGGCGCAGCGCCTTTAACCGGAGCAAATTGTTACCTGTTCACAGAATCAGGCTCCTATCTGGGCTTGAATGAAGCCACTGACAGCAATGGAGGGGTATCCTTTGCAGTTGCTGACGGAAGTTACAAGATAAGAGTGGATTATCTCGGGAACCAGTTCTGGTCCGATGTCTATACTGTTCCTGCCACACTTACAGGAAGTCTGGATATTCCGCATCAGGATGTAGTAATCACGGTGCAGGGTACTTATCAGAGTGCATTAACCCCCATAGAGGGAGTAAATATCTATCTCTTCACATCTTCCGGCTCCTATATGGGGCAAATCCAGGCTACAGACAGCAATGGTCAGGTGATATTTAACCTTCCTGAAGAGTCCTACAAGGTCCGTGCCGACTACATGGGGCAGCAGTTCTGGTCCGATGATTTTACATGGCAGGACAGTACTGTTGATATACCAATGGCGGATGCGGAAGTAACTTTGACCGGGTCAGGTCAGCCCCTTGAGAGTGTAAATGTATACTTTTTTACCGAAGCAGGCAGTTATCTGAGCATTAATAAAAGTACAGACACCAATGGAAACGCCACATTCCGGGGTCCTGCAGGTTCATACAAGTTCAGGGCCGATTATCAAAGCAGCCAGTTCTGGAGCAATGCAGAAACACTGGTGGCTGATCAGGTAACTCCTGTTGCTATATCAACAGGAGGCGGATTATTCAGTTTTACAGTTACAAAAGGCACAGAAGCATTAACAGGTGCAAATTGTTATCTTTTTACCGAATCAGGATCTTATCTGAGTCTACATGACGCCACAGACACCAATGGCGAGGTGTCCTTTACTGTTGCTGACGGAAGCTACAAGATAAGAGTGGATTATCTCGGGAACCAGTTCTGGTCCGATGTCTATGCTGTTCCCGGCACACTCTCAGGAAGTCTCGATATACCTCATCAGGATGTAACAATAACAGTACAGGGAACCTGGAAGAGCACATCAACCGCAATAGGGGGGATAAATGTTTATCTCTTCTCTTCTTCCGGTTCATATATGTCACAGAACCAGGCCACAGATGTTAACGGTCAGGTAACCTTTAATCTGCCTGAACAGTCCTACAAGGTCAGGGCTGATTATATGGGCCAGCAGTACTGGTCAGGTGATTTTACATGGCAGAACAGTACCATTACAATTCCCAAAGGTGCAATTGATATTCATGTGCAGCGAAGCGGCGAAGATGTGCCGGGTGCCAGGGTCTACCTGTTTTCAGCAACGAGTTCCTATCTGAGCAGAAATGAGACTGCTAATGAATCAGGAATGGTTTCCTTCCTTATTCCATCAGGCACATATCTTTTCAGGGCTGATGACAGCGGAGAACAGAAATGGAGTGATCCGGCAACAGTTATTACAGATCAAACAGTAGAGCTTGAAATCAACTTCTCGGATGCTCCGATTATAACAGCGTCTGCTGATCCGGCAACAATCCTCCAGGGAGAAACATCCATACTCACATGGCAGACAACAGACGCCGAAACAGTAACCATTGAACCCGGAATAGGATCAGTTAATTTATCCGATTTAATAGAGTTGACTCCATCAGTTACAACCGATTACACAATAACCGCACAGGGGCCGGGAGGGACAGTTGATGAAACAGTTACAATAAATGTAATTAACACGCCTCTGGATGTTGATTATGGTATTGGTGATGATGAACAGCAGGGTGGAGGAGGCCTTGTTGGTGAAACAGTAAGGATTTTTAACGGAAATGTAATCGATTACCGCTCCGATCTTGGCTTCGCCTCTCCAAACAGCCTGGGCCTGTCATTGGGAGCAGTATATAACAGCAGGTCAAATAGTGCAGGAACAATGGGTTTTGGCTGGACACATACCTATGAAATGTCCCTTGATCCGGCATATGACATCAGTGGAATGATTTTCCTGAAAATAACAGACAATACAGGCAGGACTCATTATTTTACAGAAGAGCAGGCCGGTGAATATAAAGGTGTATTTGGAGAAAAAACAGAAGTTTTGCTGGATTCAGGAGAATATATATGGAAGCAGTTGGATGGTTCAAAATACGGCTTTTCCTCAACCGGTCAAATAACATGGCTGGATGATCCGTCAGGAAACAGGCTTTTACTGACCTATGATGATTCACTCTTAAGCACAGTCACCGATCTTTCAAGCGGAAGGGTTTTAGTGTTTATTTATAATACAGACAATTTAGTTGATCACATCAATGGCCCTGTTACGGATGCAGTTACTGACGGGATATGGGTTGAATATGGATATGATACAAATAATAACCTTACTTCTGTTTTATATGCAGACAACTCGGGTTTTGATTATTCCTATACCGACACAAACGATATTCATAATCTTACAGAAAAAAGAAATAAAGCTAACCATCTTATAAATACCTGGGGATATGATACAACCGACAGGGCAATATCCAACTTCAGCAGGGACGGCAGAGGAGCGGATATAGTATATGAGACTGATACACAGGTGGAAGTTACTGATGCCTATGGAAAAGAAAGGGAATACCTGTTAACCGAATCAAATGGAAGGAATAGGGTCAGTTCAATAACAGACGGCCCCGGTGGAGCAGGGGGCTTCCCATGGTCAAACAGCAATGCTGTTTCATGGGTGTATGATGAAAATATGAATACGGTTGAGATAGAATCCGCCGGAGGTATTGTAACCCAGTATCTTAATTATGACGAAAGAGGAAATCCGGGTACTGTAAAGCTGGCGTATGGTGAACCGGAAGAGAGGGAAATAAACTTTACGTATCATCCTGAGATAAGCACTCCTTTAACAAGAACAGAGGTAAGTGTTCTGCAGTCGGGAGGATTAAAAGAAACCATCTGGGATTATGATGATGATTATAATTCGATACCAAATGAAAATCCGACTGCAAATGTGTCAAGAATAATTGAAAAAGGATTTACAAAAGATATCTCAGGAACAGTAATATCCTATGAGTATATAACCACTATTACTTATAACACCAAAGGGCAGGTAATTTTAATTAATGGTCCTGCTCCCGGAGTGGATGATACAACAACAATTGCCTATAATGCACTAACTGGTGATGTTTTATCAGTTTCACAACCTCTTATAGGTGCAACTATATACAGCGGGTATGACGATGCAGGGCAGGTTGATACTGTAACAGATGTTAATAGTCAATCTAAGACATACACGTATGACGCAAGAGGTAGAGTCACAGATGTAACGAATAATGCAAATGGAAGTGTTAGCAGTGTCACATATAACATTGCTGGACTGCCCGAGATTAGAACAGATGAAGATGGTGTGGGTATAACTTTTGAGTATGAGGTCATATATGGCAGAATCTTTAAAAGATTTGACTCTCAAGGCAATTATATCCAGTATATGTATGATTCACAGGGTAATGTAATAGAGGAAGGTTATTTTGATCCAACAGACGAAAGAATAAACCGAAAAAGATATTTATATCAGGATTCGACTCATAATATGCCGGGCCAGCTTTTTAGAGAGATAAGTGGTGATGATACATATACCCAGTATGGGTATGACTTTGAGGGAAATGTATCATCTTTAAGAGAACCCAACGGGAATATAACCTACTATGACTTTGATCATTTAAACCGGATAAAAACTGTAACCCAACCGGGATCAATTAACACGACATATGGATATGACAGTCATGGTAATTTGATTTCAGTAACAGATGCACTAACTAATGTTACTACATATGAATATGATGATATGGAAAGGCTTGTATCGACCACATCACCGGATACAGGAACAGTCACATATGTATATGATGAGAATGGAAAACCTGTAAATAAAACAGATAGTAAGGGGATATCGGTTGGTTATGTTTATGATTTATTAAATAGATTGACAAATGTAAACTTCCCGGATTCCAGCCAAAATATTACATTTAGTTATGATCAGGGTGTGAATGGTATAGGTAAACGAACTGGTATGACTGATGAAACGGGGAGTACAACATTCAGTTACGATAATCGAGGAAGGCTTACCGGTAAATCAAATACTGTGCGGGGCATTACATATGATTTATCCAGAGTCTACACTCTTGGAGGAAGAGTAAGCCAGATAACCTATCCTTCAGGAAGAACTGTCGATTATCACAGGATATCCTGCATGTGTAAAGTTGATTCAATTACCACAACCTATAATAGCCTCACAAACACATTAATGCAGAATCTGGAATACAGGCCATTTGGCGGAGCGAAAGCACTTAACACAGGAGGCGGTGGTACTGTAGGAAGTACCTTTAATGATGCCGGTAGAATGGTTGTTTCCAATCCAGGTGCGACTCATGAAAAAGCATATACCTATGATAATAATGGAAACCTTACATCCATAACAGCGCCTTCCCTGCCTCATCATACAAGGGTATTTGGGTATGATAACCTTGACAGGTTAGAACATGCCGAAGGCCCATGGGGGATAGTGGACTATACCTATGATGATGTGGGCAACAGGCTGACGAAAACAGTGGATAGTGTAACTGAAACATATAACTATATTTCAGGATCGAATAAATTAGATACTGTTGATGGAACTACAAGTTACACATATGATAATAATGGGAATATTACAAACATAGGAAATAGAGTTTTAATATATAACCAGAATAACAGGCTTATAAGAGTTGAGGAAAACAGTACACCACTTGGTGAATACACATACAATGCCCTCGGGCAGAGAATATTAAAAGAAGTTGACAGCATTACAACGGTCTTTCATTATGACTTTGATGGTAATATAATAGGTGAGAGTGATGTATCTGGAGACTTCTCTAAAGAGTACTTATACAGAAGCAGCAACAGGCTGGCGCTTGTTGATTATTCTGCTGATACAAATGGAGAAATTTACTTTTTGGGAAATGACAGAATAGGAACCCCAATAATCCTGACAGATTTAACAAATACTGTTGTATGGGAGGCGGTCTATGAGCCATTTGGTAACGCAGAAATTAATCCTAATTCATCTGTAGAATGTAATCTCAGATTTAAAGGCCAATATTATGATCAAGAGTCTGGCTTTCACTACAACTATCACAGGTACTACATATCTTCTTCTGGGAGGTATCTCACACCTGACCCTATTGGATTAAAAGGAAGCATTAATCTTTTTGAGTATGTTGCAAATAACCCAATTAATTATATTGATCCATTAGGATTAGAGAAGGTTACTTTGACTGTTAGTGGAGTTACAAGTGGTAATTATGCATTGTCTTGGGCATATCCTGATGGAGATCCATCAATAGTATATAAGACACCTTTATATAAACTGACTGTCTCTTCAAGTTTAGGTCCAAGCCAAACATTTGAGGTGATTAGGTTCGGACCAAGAAACAAGAATGGTAAACTATCCGTTGCTGGTTTAGCTGATGCGCAGACACATGAACTTGAATGGTTTCCAGGGTATACCTTACATAGCACCAATTCAGCAGAAAATGGTGCTTGGATAGTATATGGTAATTTTTTACTTCATGATGGCCCAGATG
>JASFHE010000093.1:0-13821 GCA_050123415.1 Desulfobacteraceae bacterium
TAGAATTTTTCTAGGATTATGGCCAAAATTAGAGTTTCAAGTCGATAACAATTTTTTTATCGATATTATTAAACTATTTCAACATGTTAAGGAGTGTTTGCAATTCCTTAACCGGACAGTAGTGATTTGAACTATGAAAAGGTTGCCTTCTCCTTTCAATTCTTCCAGAAAGATAAGCTCATATGAGAATGGTTTAAAACTTTAAAATATCAGTTCGGGTATTAATGTCACCGCAAGAATTTTATTTGTTTTTTATTATCTCCTTAAAAGGCTATTCCTGTTTTTAATTACTGATTGTCTCAAAATGCTCTTCTGTAAACAAGGCTTTTTTCAAAAAAGGTTTTGTTCTCATTTGTTCTCATTAATCTGCTGCCATTTCAGGGTTATTTTGAGTTACAGGAAGTTTAATTGTGAAGATACTTCCTCCATTCATGGGGCTTTCAGCTTTTATCATTCCTTTATGACGTTCTAAAATTCCATATACTGTCGACAGGCCAAGGCCGACTCCATAACCTTCTTCTTTAGTGGTAAAAAAGGGCTCAAAGATATATGGGAGATCTTCTTCAGGAATTCCATTACCGTTATCTGTAACCATGATTCTGACCATTTCTTCAGAAGGATCGTATCCTGCGGAAAGAGTAAGGGTTCCTCCATCGGGCATCGCATCAATTGCATTAAAAATAAGGTTGATAATACATTGCTGCAACTGGTTTAAGTCCCCTTCAATTGAAGGAATAGCAGGCTCTATATCGATTTCAAGTTTGATTTTTTGCAGTTCAAGTTTGTGGTGGCTCAGGACAACACATTTATCGATCAAATCTGCTACTGATATATTCTCAAAGGTGATCGGAGATTTGCGGGAAAAGGTAAGCAGGTTCGAAACAATTTTAGAACAACGGTCTGTTTCATTTTCAACAACCTCCAGATATCCCCTGAATTTTTCTCTTTGATCTTCTGCAACCGGTCCCCGATTAACAATGCGGATCATCAACCGGAGATAGTTAAGTATACCGGAAAGGGGATTATTTATTTCATGAACAACGCTGGCCGCCAGTCTTCCCATGGACATCATTTTATCCTGATGAAGGATGCGGGCCTGGTTGGACAGTTCATACTCCAGTTTGCGGAGTTCCCGGAGGTCCCGAAAGAAAAAGACAGAGCCCCCGGTTTCATCCTGGTCAGAAAATCCGGTCCCTGATACCTGCACCGGAATTTTTCGACCGGAATGATCCAGAAGAGATGTCTCATAAAAATTCAGGCGATTGGGGCCGCCGAATTTTTCACTTTCCAGTGCGGTTTTAAGTGAACTTTCATCATCCCGGGTTAAAAATTGGGAAAGCGTCATTTTATGAAGCACATCCTCTTTGGTATAAGAGAGCATATGCTCCATGCTTTTATTAAAGATTGCTATTTCACCGCTTTTATTATGTGCAAGAATTCCATCCATGGAGCTTTCTATCAGGTTCTTTTGAAATGCAAATGTTTTTATAAGTTCCTGATGGGTCTCGGCCTTTTCTTTTTCCAGAAGTGCAGTATATTCTGCGAGCTGTTTCCTGGCCAGATAGCGTTCCTTGGCTCTATCTATAGCAAGATGTAATTCTTTTGTATTGATGGGTTTGGTAATAAAATCCGAGGCATCCAGTTGAAGGGCCCGTATGGCTATATCAATTTCTCCAAAGGCGGTTGCTACAATAACTTCGATCTCCGGAGAATCTTTTTTCAAGGTTTCCAGAACCTGAAGCCCGTCCATAACAGGCATTCGAATATCGGTAATGACAATTTGAGGAGAATTTTCTTCGCAGATCTTTAATCCGCTTGCTCCATCCTGTGCAATAGAGATGTGATGAGTGGCATCCTTAAGCGCTAAAGTAAGGATATCCAGTATGTCTTCCTCATCATCAATGATAACGATTTCCCATTCAGTGATAGCAGCCATACCGGATTGCCCCCAATTAAGGAGTTTTTCTTATGGAGTCAAAAGGAATAAAGTTCAATTACTGGTTTATAAACTTGAGTTGCTACCCGATTGCATTCTTTACTATTCCCAGAAGCTTTTCCGGATCAAAGGGTTTGTTAACATAGCCAGCAGCATTCCTGATGGCATGATCGCCATCTATCCCAGTCAAAACAATCACAGGAGTATCTTTTACTTTCTCATGCTTCCTGAGCTTTCGATAGAATCTTGGACCCCACTCTTCGGGCATTTCAAGATCGAGCGTTATCAAGTCGGGTTTTTCCCTGAGAAGGACCTCTAATCCTTTAACGCCGTTTTCAGCAGAGCATGTCTCATACCCGTTTTCTTCGAAAAGATCTAAAAGATAATCGACAATAATAGGATCATCATCAATAACCAGGATTTTTTTTGCCATAATAATATCTCTCTTTTATGGTTGGATGTGGACACTGGTAAAAGACATTATTTTTATTCGAGAGAGCATTCTTTGCTATGTTATTAAAGTAGTTACGAAAAAACTATAGAGAAATACAGGAAGTGAGTCAAGAAGAAATAAGATGACGCATGTTGGCATTAATCCATCTTACCTTAGGAATATAGAATAAATCATCCTGTGGGAGTTGAATGCCTTTAAAATAAAAGAATACAAATGTCTGGGTTTGAGTTAATGGATGAGACATCTCAATAAAAAAAGCCTATTCTTTGGAATAGGCTTTGTATAATTTAATTTGGCTCCCCGGACGTGACACTGAGTGAACAAATTTTGGCAAAATAATATCCGAGGTAATCCCCTGTTATTACAGGTATTTCAAGAGAAATAAGATCCTTCGCAGAGGAGAAAAACCTGATAGTATTGCCTCAAATAAGCCAGGTACTCTCATTTTATTGGGTGATGCAATTAAACTCTTTAGCTCTCTCTTTTTTACTTGAACATTGGCTCTAATCATCTCAAAAAGACTGTCAGGTTCTCTACGGATTTCGTTGATAAGGTTCATAACTTCTGGTACTGTAATTTCCATCTTCATGGCACTTTCTCCTTTGTTTTAGGTTTTGTGGTGAAACCCTTTTAAAGGAAAAGCGCCTTTTTTACGAGATTTTTATTTTACACAATTTAGTTTACACCACCCATTTTCCTGAGGAGAGCAGTATGAAAATATCTTTCCCTGTATTGGTAATATTTTTTGCGCTTTTTTATTCTACGTCCTGGTCTACCCCGAAGGCTGTTGATGACAACGGATGGAAAACGCTTGATCTCAGGTTTCATTCAGGGCATTTTTATCTGGCTACATCCGAGCTGAACGCACCCGGAGACAATAATCTTGGTCCCTATGGAATGCACAATCTATTTGATGACAGTTTTAAAACCTGCTGGGCGGACGGCGCAGATGGTCCGGGAATCGGGGAATTGTTGTATCTTGATATTGGGGAAGATACACGCTTTATCAATATTGCCAACGGGTATCAAAAAAGTCCGGCCTTGTTCAAGGCTAATAACAGGATAAAGACGCTTGAGGCTGTCATATTTGTGGGTATCAGCCTTCCAGGAGAAGTAACCGAACTGTTCACTACATTTCACACAAGGATGTATCAGACATCACAGATCCTTTCCCTTAGCGATACTTCTGGATTTCAGCAGGTCACTATACCTTTTGACCGGAAATCTCTCCGGAAATTCAAAGAACAGATAGTGACAGATTTTTTTAACGGAAAAAACATAGAATATGGATCTTCTCAGCCCGATGTCAAATACATTTTGCAGCTTCGTATTACTGATGTGTACCATGGCGACAAATATAATGATACATGTGTATCAGAGGTAGATACAGCAATACCCGAAGACCGCATTGCTGTTACAGGTGTTTACCTGAACGATGCTGAAAATGTCATTTTAATGGACACAAAAAAAGAAAAAAGAATTATCCTGGACAGTGCTCCTGACTCAGTATTCCAGCTGGTGGAGCTCAGTCCTGACAAACAATGGCTCATTGTAATTATAATGCCTGCAGAGGTTGGAGATTCCCGTGTCGAAACAAGCTACCAGCTTTACAGCACCAGGTTCAAAATACATGTTTCACAGGAAATGTTGGGGCCTGATGCCGGCGATTTATATGACTTCACACAGAAAGGAGATATAACTTATTTGAATTATCTCAACAATAAAACAATGTCTGTCGATTCCCTTGACCTCAGAGGTATTTCAGAAAGGCTTGCCGAAAAAAAACAGGAAATGGGCCATAAATGAAATAGAGAAAATAGGGACAATCCTATGTGGGAACAGCAGCGCATCTGGGAAAAATCATAAAGAAGGCAGATATAACACCGGTAATAAGCCTTCTCCTGGATGCTGATTTTATCCAGGATCTGACAGTTATATACAGTAACGCTACTCAGCTCCGCCATATGCTTTTTTCTTTTATGCTTCAAAAGGGCAGAAATAACTTTCTTATCTTTTCCTCTTTTACTTATCCAATTTTTTAATCATGCTCTTTAAACGTTTGAACTGATTGTTAACTTTTTGATCATCTTTTATTTTTTCTTTAGCAATAGATGAATATTCGAATGCTTTTTTCAACTCATTGACCTTACTATTATCTTCCCGATAAAGTCCCTCATAACTCCTTGCCAGGTTATAATATATCATTGGATCTTTATCACTTATTGCCAGGGCTCTTTCAAAAGACTGTATGGAAAATTCATATTTCTTCATCTCTCCCAGCACCGACCCAAGAGATTTGTACCCTAGATAATAAGACATATCCATATCAATAGCTTTTTGAAAACATTCTCTGGCGTTTTTCCAGTCTTTAAGCCTGAAATAAGCCAATCCCATATCATGCCAGTAACGTTTATCCTTATAAAGTTCTAAGGCCTGTTTATACAACGATATACTTTCATCGTAATTTTTATTCTTCAGCTCCTGGTAAGCTTTTTTCGCAAGATCAATAGAATCTGCTCTGGCATCAGCATCCTCAACAGTTTTTTGTTCAGGTGCGTCCTGCGGTTCTGCATCCGTCTCATTTTCGCCCTCTTCTGCCGCTTGCTGATCCTGCGGATGCTGATAGGAGATAGTAAGTGTCATTGGATCATCTGAATAATTATGTTCATGGTCATTATATACATAGAGATAAATAGGATCTTCACCATTTACTGGTATTGTACAGGTCTTATCTCTGGGCTTGCAATAGTCGGCATCTTCAAGCCCTGCTTCGCTCGAAGCCCAGTATACCCTGGGCCTGATCATATATTCATTATGTTCTATGTCTAATGTAAGAGTCCGGGCTCCTTCTTCAGGAATAAGCTTGAAATATTCGCGCTCGGCCTTACCCATAATATATATTCTTCCGGTAAAAGAACCTTTTATCTCGTAGGCATCCTTAAAAGTGTCATTAGGCTCTGTCTCGTCTTTCTCTGGAATGAGATCGAATTTTACTCTGAATGTCTCTGGTGACCGGTCCACACCAAGGATAGATACCTTTATAAAATATTTTTTACCTGCAAACACTTTTGCTGAAACCGGCAGGTATTCACCTGCGTGAAGATCTTCTTTTTTACCTGACTCATAGATATGAAATAAAAAATCATGTCTGATTGCTTTGGGTGTTTCACCCAGAGTTATCCTTAAATAACCGTCCTCTTCGGGCTCATAACAAAACCAGTCTATGTCATCTCCCGGAAATACAGCCACTTCATTTTCCTGGCCTGTTAATACAAATTTAGCATCATAAATCGAATCATTGGGCTCAAATTTATCCATTTCAGGTATAAACTCGTACTTTACCTTTAGAACTGTATTGGATTCATTTTTATTGACCATTGCATCCCAGCCCAGATTATAATAATAGTCTCCTGGTTCTACTCTGAAAGACCTTCTGTTTTTCCAGTTGGAATAATCATCTATAAGACCTTTATCGTATGAAACAAATTTACCGGACAGGGGCAGATCTTCACTGCCCTGCATATCTGTAAGCCTTATATAACCGTAATCTTCCGCTGTAATTTTTATATAGTAGTTTTCATTCTTGCCATAATTAAGGACTATTTCTTCGCCTTCCTTTTTCTCAAAGGGATAAGCTAAAGTGACACCTAATTTATCCGGGGCTGCAAGTACCAGACTAATACGTCTTCCCGGTAACAATTTGTCATTTTTTTCAGGATCAGGACTGCACGCAATAACTTCTCCCGCCCCGGCGTCGTATGGTTTTTTTGTATAACCTGCAACGTGAAACCCTGCAATTCTCAAGATTCTAATAGCATCTATATAACTTTCACCAATAACATTGGGGAAATCAACAGGATCAGGTTTTTTATATTTGAATATCTTCAAGGTGACATATTTGTTGTCAAACTCCGTGGCCCCTTCTTTAGGATTTTGTGCTGCAATATTATTTTGATCTCTAATATTGCTGGTCTCAACTTCCTTAAATTCTTTTATCTTTAATCCCAATCGTTCGATCTTTGATTGTGCCAGTGCCCTTGGGAGTCCTACAACATAAGGCATTATAATTTTTTTATACCTGTTTACATACAACGTAACCTCTGTCCCGGAAAAAACATCACTACCTCCACTGGGACGCTGACGATATATGTACATGTCTTTATTTTTATCAAATACCTCTCTGTACTCAATTTTGTATTTAAGACGGTCATCCTTTTTTATCCAGGGGTACTTTTTATTGTAATAATTCGGCATATAATAAGGCTTAGGCTTTTGTTTTGCAGTAAAAGTCAAAGAACCGCTAACCACCGAAGGCCTTTTGAAATCTCCATACAATCCACTGAGCTCAGGTTTGAAGTTGATCTTGCTTGTAGTTTTTGCAGAATTAATAGACGGCCAGAAGCGTACCGTACCGATATCTTTATCTTTTTGTTTATCTTCATCAATAATTCGAAAATAAAACCAATCCAGATCAAACTTTCTTGTATCAAGCTCTAACTTAAGTGTCTGTTCCCACTTTGGGTTACAATTATCACTTATAGTTCTGGTCTTGGCTACCTGGTAAAACCTGAAAGAGTGATCATTGCTATCAGGATTTCGGGTTCTAACGAATAACGCGACATACGGATCAGACAAATCTTTTCTACCTGCATCCGTATCTGCAAGTTTTTTTGCATAATGAACTGTTATCTCGTATTCATATAAATATTCTCTTTTTTCCGAGTCTGCAAAAACCATACTGCTGAATAATACCAGACATAAAATCATGTACCTGTACATAACGCCCCCTTAATACTAATAATCACTCTTTATTCATTGATTTATGATTTTTTATTATTTAATCTCATATTTTGGATGAATAATTATTGTTGAGCCTGTATCATTAAAAGTTATCCCTATATCAAGTGTACAGTTTTCACTCTCTTTTACTAAAACAGATCTATCAGAGGTGCCGCCGCCCATCATTTCATCATCTTTTTCATAGCTCTTTTCTACCCAGCCATTATCTTTTAAGGTCTGCCTTTGATCATTAAACCATTTTAACAGTTCATCTCTTTTTGCCTGGTCTTGATATTTAATATCAAAATAAACGAGATATGTGTCTTTCTCTTCAAAGTCTTTGTCAAGGTATACCTGTTTGTCAACAGATCTGAAAACCACATCCTCCGGCACAGTAATTTTATACTCGTTAAGCTTTGCCATCATGGTATCTTTGGTATCAAGAACAGTTTTTGTAACTTTCGGGGTTTCAGTTGCTGTTTCAGGTGCTGTTACAGTTGTTGATTCAGTTTTTTCCTCAGAAGAATCTTTACTGCAGCCCAGGTTAATGAAAGTTATAATAATTAATCCTGTTAGAATAAGCCTACGCATAATCAAACCTCCTTTAAACAAATTAAGACAAAAAACAGGGAAATATTCCATCTAATTGCTACCAGATAATTAAAGTTTTTGATATATACACCGATTACAAACACAAACACACAATTTAAATATTAAAACAAGATATGCATAAATAAAACATCGATCAATAAGTTATTTTTATTTAATATTTTTTAAAAAATCACAGGATAAATAAAAAAAATACATTTTTAAAGGAAAAAACATGCAGTTAAAAAATAAAATAAATCTGTGTCTGCTCATCCTTTTTCTGACTTTTTTTTCAACATCCTGCTACTCGGATTATACCCACCTCAAATATGATACCCATTATGGTGCGGTATATAACACGCAAAACAGCAGGGAAATTGCATTTATAGCTTCGACATCGGCTTATCAACCACCTGCCGGCATCTCCCGTTTTCCTGACGGTGGCACACCGAAATATCTTTTTGAAAAGGTTTTTTTATACATTCTTGATACAGATAGTCATAAAATAACAAGAATACTGAACCTTAATGACCTTGCCGGCTTAATCGGTACATCAAAAGGCGGGTGGAAAAACAAAATAATATTTAACGGTTCCTACATTTATTATTATATTTCACCGGTAACAGACTGGTCTCTACATAAAAAATGGAAGGAAAATTCATTGTCTCCGGAAAAAATGCAGGCAATACAGGATAAATATGAAACATATTATAAGGTTAATGTCAGCACCGGAGAGACAACAAAAATTGATTCTACAACATTTCAAAAAATGTTCAACAGTTTTTATAAGAAAACAAAAGTATCTCTCACACCGCTTAATAAAGAACTTAAAAAGACCAGGCTCTCAGAATTTGATTTTATCCTTGAAAATATCGACAATAAGGGTAATGACCAATATATAGAAGAGACCATATACCTTAAAAATGGTTCACCGGTAACCCGCAGGGCAGTTGTTGAGCAGATAATAGCAAAAAAAAGTAAAGAAGAGATACTTGCCCTTCTGGAAAAAATGGACCAATACAAAAACAGCCTCACAGGATCGGAAAAGATACAATACGAGATATTTTCGGAAGATACATATTCAGCTATCCGTTCATTAGTAGAAGACAACTGTAAGACCATGGCTGAAAAGGCCTTTAAACTATGGAAAGCCGAAAAATACATTGAATCCGATAAACTGTACTTGCAGGCAATTGACTGCGACCCGGAAGATCCTGAAATATGGAATGCCTATGGTGAAATGAACTATAAGGCAGGGAGTCTCAATGCAGCTGATACAGGATTCACTGAAGCTCTCAAGCTTGATCCCTCTTTTGCTCCTGCATGGAAAAATTTTGGTATAATGGCTATTGATAATGAGGATTTTACCCGTGCGCTTGAATGTCTTGAAAAAGCTCATAAATTCAACCCTGCGGACGAATCAATAACTGCTTTGCTTGATAAACTAAAATATGAACTCGGGGTAGTTACAGAACAGGATCCTTAATATTTAAACATAGGAGTAAAAATGTCCAAAATTGGAAAAATCAAAAATCTACTGTGCCTTGTTGCTTTATACCTGATAACAGCAATCCTTAACGGCTGTGCTACAGCCCCTGTTGTTGAACCGACAGCTGCTGAACTGAATGCAGTGAAAAAGTTCAAGAAAACCCTTGCAATAGTAGATATGTCATCACCCGGTTCGGAGATAGAGGGCATAGCAGAACATGCTGAATCCCGCCTTGAAAACTCACTGGTTCACCATTTCAACCTTGTAGAGCGGCGCCGTCTAGACGCAATCCTGAATGAAAGAGATTTCAATAACTCATTCGATACTACCAGGCTTTCGAAACTCGGAAAAATGCTGGGCGCCGATTATCTACTGATAGGAACATGCAGAGCATCTGTGCTGCCGGAAAAAATCAAACAAAGGTCCAGGTCAAAAGACGACGGTTCTTTCAGCGGCGAGGTGTCAACCATCATTGCTGCGGAAAGTGAACTATCCATAAAAATAATCAACGTGAACAGCACGATTATTGAATACAGCAAGACTTTTCATGGTGACGATGATGACGAGATAAACAAACAGAGATACAAAGAAAAGAAAGCATGGGAAAATGATGTTAAATCGCGCAACTTAAAACGCAATATAAAAGAAGTACTCAGTCTTTTCAGGAAAATGCCGGATGAATATTCAAAAGTTGTATCAAAATCCATTGATGAAGTTGTAAAATATGCCTACAGGGATATCCGCAAAAAATTCCCCCACAAGGGGCAGATAATCGAAATTGTATCACCTGAAGAGGTAATGATAAATCTCGGTTCTGCCTATGGCACCCGTCCAGGAGACAGGGTGGCTGTATGGGAGGAAGGAACACCATTCAGGGACCCGAAAACAGATGTTGTTTCAATACCCAAAAAAATAAAAGCGCGCCTTAAAATAACAGAAGTAACATCCGGCCTGACTGCTGTTGCAAAAGGAAGCCCGGGGGAAATTTCAATGATAGATCCGGGAGATATCATAACGCTTCAGCGCTGATATTTCTGACTTATATAGACACTCAATAACATTGAACAAATTATATTTAATGAAAAACAAGAATCGATAGAATCAGAGGAGATGGAATATGAAAAAAATAATAATTCTTTCTATACTGCTGCTGTGTACAGGCGGGACCGTGTTTGCACAATCTGAGGAAGAAGTTGCGATGGACGCTTTAAAGGCCTACAAAACAAAAGATGCGGATCTCTTGAAAAAGCATGCTGTGGGTGCATTCAAATATCTGATTAATGATAAATTCTTTGAAAAAAAGGAATCAAAGGAATATATAGCTGCCATTGAAAAATGGGACGGCAAATTAAAAGAAATACGCTACCAGAGTGATACATCCATGAGCTCAGCACTGGCCTATTACGCTGACCATCCTCATGAAAAAGACAAAATATATGCAGTAGCCCTTTTGAGCCGTGACAAAAAAAAATGGACCCTGCTGAGCACAGGTTTAATAACCGAATCCAGGGAAGAATTTGAAAAATTCAGCCCTGACTTTGACTCGTCTTCAAAAACTCAGAAGGCACAGGCAAAACCATCCGGAGATTTTACAGTGGAAATGGCCAATGGAGATAAATTCAAGGATGTCACTGAAAAGAAACTGAAGAAAGGTATTTCCAGCCTTGATGATGATAATTTTTTCCTTACATTAAGCTCCAAAGAGGATTTTATACAGGTATCATATTCTGACAAGGGATATGACATACAGTATAAAGAAAATGGCAAGCAGTATGTAGCCAGGGACTACCTTACAAAAGAACAGACAATAGATGCATTTATCGATTATTATAATGGCGGTGAAAAGTGGAAAAAATATACTGCCTGGGACCTCATGTGACAAATATTGCTAAATTATTCCGGCAAGACCTTAACAGGAATCCGGAAAAGCATATAACAAAACATTAATGTTTATATGTTGTTTAAAAATGATTTATCAAATCTATTATTAGACACCCATCCCTCACTTACAACAAACTCCGGAAAAACCGGCGCCCACTTCCCGGCTACATGCTTTCGAGAATAACTGCTTCCACATTAGAATTATCTCCTCTTAGCCAGAAATAAAAAGTTCTGTTTTCTTCTCATTTCTTTTAAATCCTTCTTTACAATCATAGAGTCCAAACGTTTATTAAATAACGTATGATCAGAATATAAGCCCAAAATACAATAATGATTTTTGCACTAAAAAATAACCATATTGGATAGCGTTATTAGGATAGTTGAATGTCAATCTTATTTTAAAATCGGCATCTTCTGGCATAGCTTATCCTCCTTTTTTACACAAACATAGATATTAATTCGCTGCGAAATAATATCCGTTTTTAATAAATTGGGTAATGATAAGGCATATGTATCGATTTTTCTGCTGTTAAGGTAAGATTATTTAAAATAATAACATATTTTATTGAATATTCAAGGTGAATCAAAGAAAAGCCATTTTGATACCCTGTTCTGTGTATATTTAATTAAATTGAAAATGCGAATATTTGCACCATTCTGGAATGTTATTCCGCTACGAAATAATTTCTAAGTTTATTTGGACGGATCAATCGAACAGGTCGATTGCATTTATCTGCTATGTATCTCAGTTATGAGAACATCTGAGATAATGATAAGATATCTTAAATTTTTATAACTTAGATAAAATGCATTAATAGTTAAAAGATAAGTTAGGAATGAAAAGAACGACGGTCGCTTGTTCGCAGGTGTAACGACTGGTAAATATGTAAATAGTTGAAATTAATATAAAATAATGGCTCCCCAGTCGTGACACTCAGCTAACAAATAGTGGCAAGACAGTTTCAGAGATAATACCCTGTTATTACAGGTATGTCAGCAGAAAAAAGGTTCTCTGCAGAGGTGAAAAACCCGAAAGTGTTTCCTCAAAAAAGCCAATAACACAGCGAGAATGGAAATCATGTTTGAGGAAAAACAACTGGAAGAATCCAATTTTTGAAGGACAGAAGTACCTTACATATCTCGAAAGCAATCCGGATTTTAAATACAAGGACATTGCAAAAAAGTTCAAAGTGAGTAGGGCCAGGGTAAGTCAAATGATTGCTCTTGTGAGGAAACTTCCAAAGGAGATTCTTGATTATTTCTATAAAGAAAACAATTCAGAAGAATTGAAATATTTAACAGAAAGGAAATTGAGACCTTTGACACTGCTTAAATCTGATTCTGAAAAAATCGAGCAGTTCAAAAACATGGCTGGAGGTTAAGATGAAAATCATAAAAGGCGATCTGATAAAATTAGCCTTGGATAGAAAGTTTGATGTAAGGAGAGATAAGGGTGATAATCTCAAATGAAACGGACGGTGATTTTGTTGTGACGGATGCGATCCGGTGGTCACCATCCTATGAATGATATAAATATCTCATGGGTGCTGCCTTATTCCAAGCCAATCAAGGCTGATCTTCGAAAAAAGAAAAAATGCCATCTGAAAAATGGATAAGAGCTTGGCTGTACTAGGACGGCATGCACGGGGCTGACGAGGATGCAGAAGATTTTATTATCTGGATAGGTGATATTACTGGCTTCAGTAAGTATGCCCAATAATGTAAATCAGTGTTCATACGATTAAAGATCGTATATATCAATTCTTCTGGTTCCTACGGTCCCTCGTGGAAACTTTATTTTTTACAGACGCTCTGCGTCAATAGCTTTTAGACAAAACCACAACCAATAACCGAACGCCGACCTTAAACAGATATTCTTTTCACTTATCTTTCTACTGCACAGAAAAAATTGTTGACAATAATTACTCTGCAATATAGAGTACTCTGCATCACCTAGACGCAGAGATAATAAAGAAGGACTGAATTGGAAAAAAATATCATAAAAAATATAAATGAAATTTTCACGGCAAAGATACGCCTAGGAGCAATGGCCCTTCTGGCTATGGAAAAAATGATGGATTTCATGACATTAAAAAACAGGCTTGAAGTAAGTGATGGAAATCTGGGAGCTCATTTGAGAGTGCTTGAAAATGCAGGGTATGTAAAGGTTGATAAACAATTTATCGATAGGCGCCCGAAGACCACCTACACGGTAACCAACAAAGGCTTGAAAGCCTTTAACCAACATTTACAGGAACTGGAATCCATAATTAATAAAGTAAAATAATAATTCAGGAGTAAAGATTATGAAATCAGATGAAGCGATTGAGCAGATAGCTTATCTCAAGGAGTTGACGGCAAATGCAAGATGGAGAGCAGCGGAATGCTATCCGTTGTTTATTTTATGGGGAATTATTTATGTTCCCGGTTATATTTTGAATAGTTTTAGTATATGGATTTTTTTAAGCCTTGCAGGAATAATATTAACCGCTTACTTCTTCTTTATTACCTATAAACACAAAAATACAGATAACCGACTAACTCTGCTATTGTTAGAAAGAATAGCGATGCAGGCAGTAGTAATTATTATCAGCGGAGCGCTTATATTCACTGTCCTGATGAAAAACGGATTATGGTCTGAAACCAATGCTTTCTGGCCCTTTTACTCCGGCATTATTATGATGGTCATAGGGA
>JASFHE010000094.1:0-13775 GCA_050123415.1 Desulfobacteraceae bacterium
TGCAGATGAATGGGATCGAATTCAAAACCATCCCTCATGTTCTCTTCAAACATGGAAACTCTCTTGTGGTCAACGCTGATTCTCGGATAGATGCTATTGTCGATCACAATGTCTTCAATCTTTACTGTCTTTTTTTTGTTCATGTCCTTCTCCTTTTGACTAGATCATGCTACCGCCTTCTCCGAAGGCTTTAACGTGCCAGGGAAGCCTGTCGTCGCCAAGGCTTCCGTTTTCGCTAAAGCTTCACCGGGACAAGATACCGGGCCAAGGAATGCTGTCAGGGGTTTAATATTGGCCCTGACAATGGTGATAAAACTATTTTAAATTATTTTTGACTCACAGGTGAAACCCCGGTACTTTATAAGTTAGCCAGGTTTTCCGGAATACTATTACAGATGATTAAGTTAAACAGGAAGTCTGAAGCCTTTCGGGCTGATCTTGCTTTTCCTTCAGACTTTAGCCTAAACAGCTTCAGGCTGTCTTTGTAATTACAAACATCATGCCACAATGATTCTTCTACAGCTAATTGGATGGTTGAGATGCCTGAAACCAGCAAATAACATGGCTTTTGGTTTTTAATATATGTCAGGGAAGTTTTTTTACTGCTGTTTTAATGAGTAAAAATGCACATTTTCATGTGCATGATGCCCACAAAAAAGTGCATTTTTTAAAATAATTTGATTTCATTTTTAAGGCTATTAAAAGAAAAAATCCCTTTGATCCGCGGACTTATTCATTGACATAAAAGAGGAAACTCCATAAACTCCCATCTGTCTAATGGCTTCTTATCAATAGGTTATCCTTTGGGTAAGTAAATAATATTATGTTCAATTTAGTTTAAAGGAGAGAGGTTGCTATGTCATTTGTTTCTGACCCTTACTCAGGCCTTCAGTTCCTTGACCTCAGTCATCCCTGGGGGCATGGCGTTCCATCCTATCCGGGGCAGACTGACGTCAGGATGTTCCGCTCGGTTAAACATGCGCAGCACGGAGTACTGGCATGGAAAATCAACACTGTAATGCATACAGGCACTCATATGAACGCTCCGATTCACATGATCCAGAAAGGAGCGGATCTGGAATCGATTCCGGAAGACAGGTTTTTCGGAAACGGCGTTGTCCTTGGAATACCCAGGGGTAAATATGAAATTATCACGGCTAAAGACCTTGAGGCCACAAAACCCGGCGTAAAAGAGGGTGATATTGTTGTTATCGTTTCAGGATGGCACCACAAGTATTCCGATTCTATAGAATATTTCGGCGAAAGCCCGGGACTGTCCAAAGATGCTGCAGAATGGCTGGTGGCAAAAGAGTGTAAAATGGTTGCTGTAGATACACAGCAGATTGATTGCCCTCTGGCAACTTCATTCGGACCACACAGGGGCGGTCCAACCATGAAAAGGCTGGCTGCTGCCTACGAAGCAGAAACAGGCAGGGACGCTAAAAAGGAATACAGTGAATGGAATGTCGCCCATAAAACCCTTCTGGGTGCCAATATCCCTACAATCGAACAGGTCGGCGGTGACGTTGATTTGCTGATCGGAAAAAGGGCTACCTTTGTAGCCACGCCATGGAAGTTCAGGTATGGCGATGCATGTCCGGTCAGGTTTGTTGCCATGATCAATCCGGATGGGAAAGCCCGCATCGATTCAGGCAGGGAATAAGGTTAAAAGGTAAACATTATAGAAAAAGAGGAATAATGATATGAGTCTTCAGATATATAATTTAAGCCATTCATTTCATCAGCATATGCCGGAATGGCCGTCATCTCCCGGCGTAAATGTAACAGTCGATAAATTCCACGCCAAGGACGGCATCTACCAGGTAAACTGGGAAGGCATAATGCACAGGTGTACCCATATGGACGCGCCTATTCATGTGACTGAAAACACGCCCGGTATTTCGGATTACCCCATGTGGCGTCTTGCGGGAACAGGCGTTGCCGTTTCCATACCAAAGGGCAAATGGGGAGTGATAACAGCGGAAGACCTGGAAAACGCCCGTCCGAAAATACAGGAAGGCGATATTGTAATGATAAATACGGGCTTTCACCATAAATGGGCAGATACCGACGAGTACTTTGCCTATGGTTGCGGGATTTACGGTGAAGGTGCACAGTGGCTCGTTGATAAAAAGATTAAACTGGTGGGCTACGGCCATCAGGCTAACGACCATCCCATAGCAACCAAGCTTGTTGACCATGGTCTTGGGCCATCCCAGCCCCATCTTATCGATGAATATAAAGAGGAAACCGGCAGGGATCCCAAGGGTGATTTTCCGGGATGGGAAACCGGCCATAAGAACCTTATGGTTAAGGGCGGAATACCGGGTATTGAAAACATCGGCGGTGATCTTGACAAGGTTACAGGTAAAAGATGTTTCTTCATGGCCTTCCCCTGGCGCTGGGACGGCGGTGACGGGTGTATAGTAAGGGTACTTGCCATTGTTGATCCTGACCAGGAATTCAGATTCGAGACGGGTGAGTAGCTGTTACTGCAGGTTGAATAAATAGCAATGGGCAGATTGTGCTCGCCCTGAAAATAAATAACCATAATGATAGCTTTCAGCTCTCAGCGATCAGCTTTCAGTAAAAGACTTTCAAAATAAAGATTTAGCTGACAGCTGATTGCTGACAGCTGAAAGCTCCTACAACAATGGAAACTATCTTCCATCCCCTCATTGTTAAATGGTTTAAAGAAAATATCGGCAATCCTACCGATATTCAAAAAAAGGCATGGCCTGAAATTGCCTCAGGTAATAATGTCCTCATAACCGCACCTACCGGCAGCGGCAAGACCCTTACTGCCTTTTTATTTGCGATCAATCAACTCGTTACCAATGAATGGGAAACCGGCACCACGCGCGTCCTCTATGTGTCTCCGCTTAAGGCCCTTAATAATGATATTAAAAGAAACCTGATACAACCGCTTGAGGAGCTTAACAGCCTGTTTGAATCCGAAGATGAAGGTTTTCCGCGCATAAGTGTAATGACCCGAAGCGGTGATACTACCCAGTCAGACCGCAGGAAGATGGTGCGACACCCGCCCGAAATATTAATAACAACCCCGGAGAGCCTCAACCTTTTACTGAGTTCACAGAGTGGCAGGACCATACTTACCGGTATCAAAACAGTCATACTTGATGAGATTCATGCGGTTGTCGGTGACAGACGGGGTGTTCACCTTATTACTGCTGTTGACCGGATTGTAAGGCTCGCCGGTGAATTTCAGAGAGTGGCTCTGTCTGCCACGGTCCGTCCTCTTGAAAAGGTGGCTGAATTTGTCGGAGGCTTTGAGGTAAGAGGCGAACCGCTGCTGCCCGGGTATATACCCCGCAGGGTTTCTATAATCAGGTCTGATGATACAAAAGAATACAGGGTGCTTATTTCTTTTCCTCCTGAAGCAATAAACAGGGGGCCGGAGGAGTCCATATGGGATTTCCTGGCTGATGAATGCAGGGAGGTTGTATCCGGAAACAGGTCCACCCTTATTTTTACAAACAGCCGCAGGTTATGCGAAAAAATAACTTACATGGTAAACCAGGGAGATGACCATAATGTGGCATACGCCCATCACGGTTCATTGTCCAGGGAGATCCGGACCGAGGTGGAGCAGAAACTAAAGAACGGGGACCTGAAGGCAATAGTTGCAACAAGCTCACTTGAAATGGGGATCGATATAGGCGCACTCGATGAAGTGGTTCTTCTTCAGTCTCCGCATACCATATCATCAGCTATTCAGAGGATCGGAAGGGCAGGGCACAGGGTTGGAGAGGCAAGCAGGTGTACTCTTTTTCCTACCCATGACCACGATTTTCTGCAGGGAGCTATTCTTGCAGAATCGGTTGTGTCCCAGGATATCGAATCGGTCGAGCCTGTGAAATGTCCTCTGGATGTGCTTTCCCAGATAATCATTTCCATGACCGGTGTGGAAACATGGGATATTGATGATCTCTATATGTGGATCCGCACAAGTTATCCTTACAGGGAGCTTTCAAGGGCACAGTTTGATCTTGTACTTGATATGCTGGCAGGCAAATACAGCGAAAGCAGGATAAGAGAACTCAATCCACGCATCTCCATAGACAGGATAGACAACAGGGTCAGGGCAAAAAAGGGGGCTTTGCTTTCCGTTTATATGTCAGGGGGCACCATCCCTGACCGCGGATACTACAAGTTAAGGCATAAAGATTCAGGGGCCGTAATTGGGGAACTGGATGAGGAATATGTATGGGAGGCCCGTACGGGTCAGCTTGTAACATTCGGGACAGGAAACTGGAAGATACATAAAATAACCCATAATGATGTATTTGTAGTCCCGTCCGGTTCTCAGATAATGGATACGCCATTCTGGAGAAGCAATGAACTGAACCGTGACTTTTATTTTTCCGAAAAGATATCTTCATTTCTTGAGATGGCGAACGACAGGCTTGATGACAGTGATTTTGAGGAGTTTTTAAGAGAACATCACTTTATGGATGAAACATCATCCGGCGGGTTATGTGATTTTATGAAAAGACAGAAGGAGTATACAAATACTGATCTTCCCCACCGGCACCATATCCTGTTCGAGGTTGTCAATACAGGGCCTGCGGGTGTGCCCGGAAGCCAGCTTGTAATACATACCATGTGGGGAGGAAGACTGAACCGTCCCTATGCAATGGCAATCAATGCCGCCTGGATGGAAAAATATGGTGAATATCTTGAAATCTATCCCGGAAATGATTCCATTGTGTTTCAGCTTAAAAATGATATCGAGCCTGAGGAAATACTGTCTCTGGTAACAACATCAACACTTGATTATTATCTTAAAAAACAACTCGAAAAATCAGGCTTCTTTGGCGCCAGGTTCAGGGAATGTGCGGGAAGGGCGCTGCTTATTACCAGAAACAGGATGACCGAGAGAATGCCCCTGTGGATGACACGGCTCAGGTCAAAAAAACTCCTTGAAAAAATAATCAGGTATGAGGATTTTCCAATCCTGATAGAAACCTGGAGAACATGCCTCAATGATGAATTTGACATGGAAAACCTGAAGCTGGTACTTGGCGAGATCGCATCCGGAACAATAAGATGGTCTGCTGCCAGTACAGTAAGACCAAGCCCCTTTGCCTCCGATATATCATGGAACCAGATCAACCAGTATATGTATGAGCTGGATCAGCCTGCGCCGGATGCGTCAGCCTTAAGGGGTGATCTTTTGCAGGAAGTCATTGCCAGCCCCGAACTGCGCCCGGTAATAGATACGGAAATAATTACAGAGTTTATTTCCAAGAGACAGAGACTGTACCCCGGTTACTCACCTCAGGACCCTGATGAATTGCTTGACTGGGTAAAGGAACGGGCATTGATCCCCAATTCGGAATGGGAGCAGTTATTATCTTCCATAGAACGGGATACCGGCGATAAGCCCGAAATTATTGTTGATCAAATCAGGGATAAACTTGTTTTTATCAACCTGGCTGGCGGTCCTGAATCCATAGTTACATCACTTGAAAGCTTTCCGTTGATCAAAAAGGCTCTTAATCTTTTTAATGACAATCTGCGATTCAGGTTGCTTTCAGGAAAAGAACCTCTTTTTGAGCCCGGATATGAGGAGAAAATAATCAATAATAAATCGGGTGATGAGATATTCATTAATATTATCAGTGCATGGCTCAGCTTCTATGGCCCCGTGTCTGTTGAAAGGATATCTCAGTCCCTTGGTGTAAGCCCTGATTATCTTGCACCTGTGCTTGAAAGTCTTGTGGACTCAAATGATCTTATTACGGGAAAGCTCATTGCCGAAAGCCGGGAAACACTGTTTTGTGACAGTGAGAATTATGAAATATTACTGCGCATAAAAAGATCAAGGGCCATACCTGCCTTTGATCCTCTTGAAACAAAATACCTGCCTTTGTTTCTTGCGAGGTATCAGGGAGTTGTAAAACCTGACGATAACATTGACGGACTGTTCAGATGCATAGAACAATTACTCTGCCTTCCTCTTCCTGCCGATCTCTGGGAAACGGCAATACTTCCTGCCCGGTTAAATGATTACAAAGGTTCATATCTTGACAGGATAATTCAGGAAAGTGAGTTATGCTGGACAGGTTTTGATAAACAAAAAACAGCGTTTTGTTTCGGATCTGAGCTGGACCTGTTCGGGCAATCAGGGGACAGGGATGATTCTGATAACTTTAATGATCTATTCAGCGATACAAAGGCAAAATTTGATTTTTTCAGCCTTATGGAGATTTCAAAAAGCAGTTCAGGAAAACTGGTTGAAAGGTTATGGAACGGAGTATGGGAAGGAAAAATCTCAAACGACAGCTTTGCCGCCCTGAGAAGGGGTATTGAAAACAGGTTTAAAGCAATGGATATGCCTGACCGGCAAACATCAAACAGGCGAGGCAGGGGGGCTGGCAGACGGGCAGGGTTCAGCAGGTGGAAAGGCTCATTGTCATACCCGGGTAACTGGTTCAGGCTGCCTGAGCCTGAACAGGGAACAGACCTTATTGAAGAGGAAGAGTTAAAGAAAGACAGGGTGAGGCTCCTGTTTGACAGGTATGGTATTCTCTTTCGTGAACTGCTGTCCCGTGAATTGCCGGAATTCAGCTGGAAGAACCTCTTTCGATCCTTGCGCCTCATGGAGCTTTCAGGAGAGATTTTGTCAGGGTATTTTTTTAAAGACCTGCCCGGCCCACAGTTTGTTTCCCGAAAGGCATTTCAAATGCTTATCAATTTCAAACCGGAAGATGATGTCTTCTGGATCAATGCAATGGACCCTGTATCAATGTGCGGTATCCGGCTTGACTTTTTTAAAGGAACACTTCCCAGACGATTGCCCGGAAACCATATTGTTTACAGGGGTATTGAACCGGTCATGTTTGTGGAGAACAACGGAAAGATACTTTCAATCATGCTGCCTTCTGATGATCCGAATCTGGAATCATGCTTTTCAGTATTAAAGTTCATGCTTGAAAGGGAATTTAGTCCGTTGACAAAAATAATCGTTGATACCATAAACGGGGAACCGGCTATGAATAGCCCTTATCTGGATATATTAAAAAAATTATTTGATGTACAGGTTGATTATAAGAAATTAATACTTTACAGGAAAAGAGAATATTAAAAGGAGGTAAAAAAATGATAAAAATCTACAGCCCAAAACTTGGAAGCGCCTTCAGGTGCCATGTACTCATGCTTGAGACGGGTATAGAGCTTGAAGAGATTAAGGTGGATTTTGAAAAGGGTGATCAGTCATAAATAGTGCCCATCCAGAAATGGGCAATTTCTGGATGGAGCTTTCAGCGGTCAGCTATCAGCAGTCAGCTAAGCCTTTATTTTTAAAGCCTTTTGTTGAAAGCTGAACGCTGAGTGCTGAAAGCTGCCGAACAAAAACTTTAGTTTTTGGATGGGCACTAAATAAAAGCAGACCTGTTTTAAATTTCTCGCCCGTTCACTGCATTCACTTGAACACACAGAGGACAGGATGCGGAGAAAGCCTTTAAAAAGTTTTTTAAAAAATCATGGTTTTTGACTTTCTCTGCGAACTCTGCGGGCTCTGCGAGATGTATATTTTGCCTTCGTGCTTTCTTCTCAAAATTTTCCATATTATCAAACTGTTATGTCTAAATTGACATTAATAAAACTTAAAAAAAAGCTTTTATTCGATTTACAGGATGTGTATACTGATTCAGTTATATTGAAAAAAATGCAAGGTAGTGTCCATCCAGAAAGAGCCAATTTCTGGATGGAGCTTTCAGCGTTCAGCTATCAGCCGTCAGCTAAGTCTTTATTTTAAAAGCTTTTTGCTAAAAGCTGAACGCTGAGTGCTGACAGCTTCCGAACAAAAACTTTAGTTTTTGGATGGGCACAAGGTAAGTGATAAGGCTTGTCAAATGACAAAACTTTTTAAGGTTATTGGACAAAATATCGATTAACTACCTGAAAGAAACTGAAAATCAGAGCATATGCTCTTAAAATTTATAAGGAGGCTTTAGAATGGCACATGGAGTTATGGGAAAAATGCTGTTTGTGGATCTTGGTACCAGGCAGCTCAAAGAAGAGGAACTGGACGCAAAGACAGTAAGGGAGTATGTAGGCGGTTATGGTCTTGGCGCAAAGATCCTTTTTGAAAGACAAAAACCCGGTGCAGACCCCCTTGGCCCGGACGCAATGCTGGGTATTGTAACCGGTATGCTTACAGGCACTGATGCCATAGGCGGTTCAAGATATGTAATGGTCGGAAAATCTCCTCTCACAGGCGGATGGGGTGACGCCAATTCAGGCGGTAATGTAGGTCCTTTTCTCAAGTTTGGCGGATACGATGCTGTATTCTTTTCAGGAATCTCGGAGAATCCGGTTTACCTTTATATTGATAACGGCAAGGCAGAGCTTAAAGATGCTTCCGACCTCTGGGGTAAAGATACCTTTGATACCGAGGATGTTCTAAGGGAAAGGCATGGCAAAAAGTTCGAAGTAGCATGTATCGGACCCAGCGGTGAAAAATTGTCACTTATTGCCGCGATTATGAATAACAAGGGCCGCGCTGCAGGGCGTTCCGGCCTTGGCGCTGTAATGGGCTCAAAGAAGCTTAAGGCTATTGCCATAAACGGAAGCATGGAAATTCCCGTTGCAGATAAAGACGCTGCAAAGGCAATGCGTAAAAGGCACCTGGGCGATATGGGCCCCATGGTAAAATTTATGCAGGAGTTCGGCACCTGCGGTATGCTTGAGATGTGCGCAAAGGTGGATGACGCCCCCTTTAAAAACTGGGCAGGTACCGGAGAGGGTGATATGCCCGATTATGATAAAATCGGGGGAGCTCATATAATAGCCCAGCAGGAAAGAAGATACGGCTGCTATCGCTGTCCCATTGCCTGCGGCGGAATCATGAAACCGCCTACAGGTGAGTACAAATGGGGCGAACATGCTCACAAGCCCGAGTACGAGACCCAGGCAATGTTCGGTACAAACCTTCTTGTAGGAGATGTTGATTCAATAATCATGGCCAATGATATCTGTAACCGCTACGGGATAGATACCATAGGCGCAGGTTCAGCCGTCGGATTTGCAATGGAATGTTTTGAAAAGGGCCTTATTACCACTGATGATACAGACGGTATGGAATTAAAGTGGGGAGACCACAAAGCCGCAATAGCACTCCTTGAAAAATTATGCAAACGTGAAGGCTTTGGTGATGTCCTTGCTGACGGAACAAAGGTGGCTTCAGAAAAGATAGGAAAAGGATCAGATAAATATGCAATGCATGCCGGCGGTCAGGAATTCCCTGCCCATGACTCAAGAGGCGGTCACGGATTTGCCATTTCATACTGTTCCGAACCTACGCCCGCGCGTCATACAATGAGCGGCGAGGCCCCGCATCCTCCGGGAACAATGCCTGAATATGATCCCGCAACCTTTAAAGGTCGCGGTGTGCCTCACATGATCGGTTCCGCATTTTCAAACTATTATAATGCTGCCGGGCTCTGCATGATATGTTACGGTGACGGTTACGGAAAGGCTGAATACTTTACAGAGGCAATACAGACCATTACAGGATGGGATGTGGACCGTGAGGAAATAATAAAGACAGGCATGAGGATAAACGCCATGCGTCAGGCATTCAATATCCGTGAAGGCGTTACCACTCCATGGAAATTCCCTGACAGGATGCTTGGAAAACCTGCCAAGACCGTAGGCCCCAGGGCAGGTATTACATGGGAACTCGAAGATATATATACAGAGTATTATGAGGCTATGGGCTGGGATACCAGGACAGGTAAACCCAAAAAGGAAACCCTGCTTGATCTGGGAATGGATTTTGTTGCTGAGGAACTCTATAAGTAAAGTGTTTTACATAATATTTAAAAGGCCGCATTGTTTAGAAATAATGCGGCCTTTGTATTGACAGGAGATGATATGAGCATAGAAGTCGAAATAGCACCTGTTTTTAGATCCTACCTTGATGGTCGGAAAACCGTTACTGCCGAAGGCAGGACAGTTGGTGAATGCCTCAGATACCTTTCGGAAAAATACCCCATGACTAAAAATATGCTTATAGATGATGAGGGTAAAATGCAGAACCGTTTTGAGGTTTATCTTAACGGTGAAAGTATCGTGCAAACCGGCACTGCCACCCCCGTAAATGACGGGGACAAAATAGACCTTGTATATATCATACACGGCGGATAGTATTTTCTCTTCTTAGTTTGACAGTTAGAAATAAATCTTTTATCTTTAATTGTTATCATAATATCCCTGCTGCGAGAAATAACTCACCGGTTGTTGACGTGAATTGAAGGAGATTTCATATGAAACCAAATGAACTTTACCCGTCACATCAAAATCCTTACCTTATTGAACCTGATCGCCCCCTTCCGGATGAGATGGCCGTAATCGGTGCAGGACATATCGGTCCTGACATAGCATATTACCTTCGGAAAGGTCTGCCGGATAAAAAATTATACATGGTTGATGTTGTTGAAGATCAATTAAAAAAAGCTGAAGAACGCCATAAATACTATACTGAAAAGGGAATAGAAAAGAAAAAATTAACCCCTGAAATGGTCGCAAAGATACTTGGTAATATTATATATACAACTGATTATAATGATATAAAAAACTGTGCTCTGGTTATTGAGGCAGCCACGGAAAACCTTGACCTTAAACGAAAAATATTTCACAGGCTTGAGGATGTTACATCTGAGGATGCTATATTGACTTCAAATACAAGCGGTATACCGGCCAACGAGATATTTGCTGATTTAAATCACCCGGAGCGGACCACTATAACCCATTTCTTTGCACCTGCCTGGCGCAGTCTTCCTGTTGAAATAATTAACTGGGAAAGGGCTTCTGACAGATTGCTGAATTATCTGCTGTGGTTTTTTGCCAATACAGGCAAGATCCCCATGATGACGGCAAATGTCAATTCATTCATGCTGAACAGGATCTTCGTAAACTGGTCCAGCGAGGCTACCTTTCTTTTAGAAAAGGCAACGAGTATTCAGGTCGACAGCGTTGCTGAAGAGATCGTTGCCTCAGGACCTTTCTTTGTCCTGAATTTTACAGGGGGCAACAGGATAGTATATGACTCCATGAAAAGCAGGTTAAATGAACGCGCCTGTTACAATCCCTCTCCCTCACTTATCTCGGTTGATAAATGGAAGGTAAACCAGCCCGGAACAAAAGTAAATATGCCGGAGGATTTGAAAGAATGGATAAGGGACAGGTTACTGGGCCTGATATTTTCACAGTGTTTTGATATCGCGGACAGGAAAATAGGAACCCGCTCCGACTTAAACCTGGGCAGCATTATAGGCCTTGCCTTTAAAAAGGGCGTATTTGAGATAATGGCTGATCTGGGCAAGGAGGAAGTTAAACGGATTATTGAAAATTTTGACCGTGAAAGACCCGGCTTTCCACTGCCTAAACATGTAATTGAGAACTATACCAGTTTCCCTAAGGATATACTTGTGGATGATATTAACGGAGTCAAGGTTATCAGTATTCGCAGACCCCAGGTTGCAAATTCCATGAGTATACATACATGCAGAGAGATAATGACGGAATTGAAAAAAGGTGAGAAGGATCCTTCAACCAGGGGTTTTATCATAACCGGTTATGGTACAAAGGCATTCTGTGCCGGTGCTGACATCAACGGATTTCTTCCTGTTATTGGAAATTATTCTGCAGGTATGGGGCTGAGCCGTAAAAACAGCAAGGTTATAGAGTATATCAACACCATGAAAAAACCGGTTGTGGCTGCCCTGAATGGTCTGGCAATGGGCGGCGGTTTTGAACTTGCAATGGGCTGCCACAGCATTGTTGCCGATAAAAAAGCCTTTTTCTCGCTTCCTGAGATTACCCTGGGTCTTTTCCCCGGTATGGGCGGGGCTGTTATCCCCTACAGAAAATGGCCGAATGCCCACGAAAAAATAAACGCCATGATAACACAGGCAGAAAGGCTTACAAGCGAAGAGGCCCATGAACTGGGTATTGTAACCGGGGTTGCAGACGGTTACCTTAATCTTATCAAGTATGCCTTAAATGAGGTGGACCGGCTTATCGGCAGGATCCCGAGGATACCTGACGGAACAGTGGATATGCCGGAGTTCATACCTCCTGTCGAGCCAAAAGCAGGTGATCTGCCTTTAAGCAAAGAAGTAATGGGAATCCTTGCAAACGCTATCAATGAGGGTGCTGCTGCGGACACATTTAAAAAGGCCATGGAGATATCATACAAAGGTGTGGGCCTGGTATCCTGTATTGGTGCCCTGAAGGAAGGAGTGTCCGCTTTTCTTGAAAAACGCAAACCGAATTTCACAGAGTAATGTATAATCCCATAAAATGAATGAGAGGTAGTAATATGCTGACAAAGAGACAGAACTTTATAGAGACTATCAGGGGAGGAAATCCCGACAGGTTTGTAAAACAGTATGAGCCGTTCGGATTAATTTTCGGAGACCCGGTTTCAACAGCTTCTCCTTTTCCTGTACCCGGCGGTCCGGAAGTCAAAAACGGATGGGGAGTTACCATAAGATTCCAGGAAAATACACCGGGGCCGTTTCCCGTACATGATGATGAACACAGGGTGCTAAAGGATATCACAAAATGGAAAGAAACCGTCAAAGCACCCGGCCTTGACTATCCACAGGAAGCATGGGACAAGTTTAAACCCGCGGCAGAAGCAATCGACCGTAATGAAATGTATGCCACCTGTTTTGTTGCTCCGGGTGTATTTGAACAGCTTCATTACCTGATGGGCATGGAAGACTGCCTGATCAATTTTTACCAGGAACCCGAATCAATGAAAGAACTCATTGATTACATTACGGAATATGAGCTTGGCTACGCAAAACTGCTCTGTGATAATTTTCATCCTGACGCGCTTTTGCATCATGACGACTGGGGAAGCCACCGTTCCTCATTCATATCACCGCAGATGTTCGAAGAGTTTATTGTTCCTGCATACAAAAAAATATACGGATTCTATAAGGCAAACGGCATTGAGATCATTGTGCACCACAGCGATTCATACGCCGCCAACCTTGTCCCTGCAATGATCGAAATTGGAATAGATGTGTTCCAGGGATGTGTCACAACGAACAATGTTCCCGAACTGGTTAAAAAATATGGCGGTAAAATTTCATTCATGGGCGATATCGATAATGGCGTGGTGGACTGTGACGACTGGACACAGGAGCTTGTTGCAGAGGAAGTAAGAAGGGCCTGTGAGAATAACGGCAAATTGTACTTTATTCCGTGCCTTGCAGCAGGCGGTCCGGGCAGCACGTTCCCCGGAGTTTATGAAGCTGTGAGTGATGAAATAGATAAAATGAGTAAAGAACTGTTCTGAAAGAAGGAGATAAAACATGTTTGATGTTGAAATGCAGAAAATGTCACCGGAATTTTTCGATTGCTGGCAGGCCGCGGCCCTGTACCTGGACGATAAGGGCAAAGGAAATGAACTGTCATGGATCAGGGCTCATCCTTATCCTCCCTATACAGAGCACCTTTCTTTCCGTATCGGCAACCAGTTGATCTTTATACGTGTCGAAGATATAGACGGGACAGTAGAAGGTCCCGGGATACTCGAAGGCCTGTCAGCTATTGCGGAAGGAAATCACGGCCATGCCTGTATCATGCCCATGAAGAAAAAAGATCCGGGTGAGGAATGGATACCGGATAAAGACGGCTGGGGCCTGATCGATGCATCCACAGGAGATCCTGTCGATCCGTTATCTCTTGTCACCGATGAGAAGATTGAGATGACTTCATGGGAGCTTCAT
>JASFHE010000095.1:0-13771 GCA_050123415.1 Desulfobacteraceae bacterium
CCAAACGCCATCTTCCTCAGCCTTTTGTCTACCTGGGTAATCTTTCAACCCATCAATAGCGAGTTTTATTTGTTCATCTTCAAAGTTTATCTCTAATGTTTCACACGTGGTCTCCCATGCTGGAAATGTGTAATCCACACGATTAGAACTATTCTCTTCCCTCAAAATATAATGTGGTTTATAAATATCTTTTAATAAAGGACGCTGTTCATTACCAAACCAGACATCAATCTGATTTCTTTCATTATCATTGATTCCATACATTTTATAAATTAGGTCATCTATAGTTGTAATCAGACTTTTTATTTTTTCGGTATCCTGCAAGCGACCATTTCTTTTAGTCTCAATTAGATCTTTTGTTAAAGAGGCGAGCGAGTTGATATTTTCTTTGCTCAAGTTATTTGGCAATGGAAATTTTCGACGATAATTATTGATAGGAATTTTGCTGCCTCTCTGGAGTTCATGGAACCATATACTGGCCAGTGGATGGTTCAACATCCCCCATAACGCATAAATATCATTTTTTTTATCAGGCTTATTTTTGCTTTTCGAGAAAGTTGCATCAAAGCTTTCAGATGGAGCCACTACCTTTCTGGAACCTTCAGGTATATCAATTAACGCAACTGAACTCCATTTACATTTCCAGGGTGCAGTACGATTAACGCGAAACATGACCATGGGTTCGTCTTTCTCAAGTATTTTTCGTAAAGCAGTTCGTTTGCCTCTTTTCTCAAAGTTGTCATCTATCAATTCTAGCCATCCTCTTAGCCCATTACTTAAATCAGAAAACGGTGTAGTTTTCTCTGCATTACCGCTCCATGGGTGTGAGATATTAGTTTTTGTGTTATCTATTTTATCATGCATAGGACGTAGTCCATTCATAACGACATAGTGATCATCAACCCGATTTTGGCTAATCTCCATTTTATTTAAGATATTATCAAGCATTGTAGGTACAAGAATATCGGGCGGATCTGCAACATCGATTTTGATGATCCCTTGTGATTTTAATTGGAGTTCTGGATCGCGGACAATTTGGAGACAGTGTATAAAAAACATCTTTGATGAAGGGGGTATCTTTCTAATCACCCATGCCATTGCCGGTCGAGTCACATTATCAAACCATCCTATAGGAACATCCCATTGTTCGAGTATTTGGCATTCTTTAATTAAACGATCCCGTAATGGTTTTACTAATTTCTGACTTAATACTGTTTCGGTAAGAATAATACCGAGCAGGCCGCCATCCGCTAGAATATCCAAACAATTTTTTAGAATCAAAGCCGATCGGTCCTGTTGATTCCTGACTCTCGGCTTTTTAGTGTGATTTTTTTTCCCACCTACCCCGCCAAATGGCGGATTAGCAACAATTATTGTTGGCCTGACTTCAATTTTACTCAACCATTTTTTCCCAAATTGATCACTTTCCGCATCCTCTTCTGTAACCTTCCAATTATTTTTATGGGGAGGATGAAATAACATCAATGTCATCTTAGCGATATCACCGGCTACCTTATCTTTATCATTGCCGAAAATGGAATTCACAAGATGCTGATGCCGCGTTTCCCTGGGCACACTTAAATAGGTAGCCTCTGCAAGCCGTTCATAACCCGCAACTAAAAGGCTTCCCGACCCACATGTCGGATCTGCCAGTATACGATTATCAGGCGGAAGCTCTTCTATAGGCATGCGACTCAACAGGGTTTTCGATAATAAGGACGGGGTATAGTGAATCCCCCATTGATCCCGAAGCTCTTTATTTACAAAGGCTGATTCATAAAATTTACCAACCATATCCATGCTAACTTGAGAAAAATCAAAGGCCGAACTCAATCGGTCAAGAAGTGGATCAAGCTTATTTGTAATTCCTGTGGGAACAATAAAATAACCGGAACCGGGTAAAGAATTGCCGGCGTCAGATAAAAACTCTTTTGCACCGTTGGTAAGAGGCCAATTTTCTCTTAATCTGTCTCTAAGAATCCTGGCCCCAAGCAGTTTAATAGCGCCATTGATAATTTCCCGTTTATTCCTGCCATCATTGTCTAGAATATTTTTAACACTATGTTCAAATCGTTTAACAAGTCCTTTAGTTGTGATTTCAACTGCCTGTTTAATAAGATCCGGTTTGATATCAAAAATGGTCAGTTGTTCAGGGGATAATTTTGCTTTCTGCAAATTTCTCGGTGTAAAATATTCCTGTTTATCTCTCAGATATTCCTTAAATCGGGAAATAGGGATTTTTTTACTATGCTTTAAACTTTGATCGAATCTGGTTTTATCTTTGCTAAGACCAACAGTGACAACCCTTGGTTCGTCTATGCCATGGTGTTTTTTATATTCTGCAAAAATGATAACCGGAGTAGCCAATGATCGGAAAGGAGCAACATCAGATTCAAATTTAATATCGTTTGAATTTTCCGTCCCTTTTACACCAATTACAGCAGTATCCGCATCCTGACGTAAAGGGCTCGAATATGCAACCATATCCGCCTTATGAAAGGCACCTCCCTCTCCAACAAAACGAACATCCGGAAGAAGCATCCTCTCATTTTCTAAATAACCAACCTGTTCAAGAGCAGAGGTTATTTTCTTTCGTATGGTTTCATTTAATGACTTTTCATTCCCAGTTATATTATCTAAAATGTCTGCCATGGGTTATGCCTCTCTTTTTGAAAAGCCTTGTATATAAAAAAGGTGACAATGTTGTAACGTTGATAAGCTATTCATGCCTCCTGCAGTGCTCAACAAATGTCCATCTCCTTTAAAATTGATTGATCAATCCCGTCTACTATTTCATTCTGAATGCTATACCAAAAGATGAGCCGGAATTTAAGGAAATTTTATTTAATGAGTAGTTAATCCAGTATTTTGTGTTGAAGCATTTGAATAATAGCTATTTTAGTTTAATTAATCAATTATAAATAAGTCTGATCAAGGCAAATGGATTTTTTAAGAAATATCAAAAAGAACTGGATACCGCGATTCCACCTTCGCCTTAAGCTATGTCGGGACAGGTAGTGTAGAAAGCATGGGAGCGGATGACAAAGATATGGATTCTGCGGTCGTAGCCGCGGAAAGACAAAACCGTAGGATTCGCTAATCCCAGTGAAACAAAATAAGATAAGGTTTTATCCTGTTTGAATAGTATTAAATCAAAAACTTTCAATAGGCAACAGGTGGACAGTTTATTGGTGCGATAATTGATTTAAACCGCTTGAAGTAGAGACTCTTCAACTGATTGAGGAACCTGGATAGGCACAAAATAAGAGAAAGGGTACAAATAGTCCTCTCCACTCTCATCAATTATACGGATGTCTCCCTCATCTTTGGCGTCTTTATCTGCAATTACCCTGTAAATTTTATGCAGCTCTAAGGATGCAGGATAATCTATATTATTTATGCAAACTACAAATTCCGGTGTCTTTTGTTTTGATTTATCCATGTCTTACTCCAAATACCTTTTTCGTTTAATCTCTTTCTTACCTATACCATGAGCCTCATACCAGTGTAATTCCGCCAATTTGATTTTCCCGGAAAAAAGTCTGATATGGGCAATACCTTTCATTTTCTTCCAATTCCCCGGCCCATATATCCTTCTCAAACGATTAATATCCCGAATACCTGAACCTTTGGCAACAATCTTGATCTTTGTAATTTCACCAATTATCTCAAAATTCATCAATACAATCCATAGTTTTGTTTTAAATGTTAATCCAGGCAATGATCCAGGTATTTCCAAGGATCTTGAATAATAGTCAGGTATTTTTGTGATGGATCATTGAAATAATAGCTGTTTTAGTTTTATTAATCAATGATATATAAACCTGATTTAGGCAAAGGGCATACGCCACCGCTAAAGCTATGATGGTGAGACGCTTTAGCCTTCTTTCATTTCTTCCGCCCCACAATTACATTTCTACATGTAACGCCCAGTATTTTTTTATTCTGCATTGCGGAAACAGTACCACCCTGAAACCTCTCGGATGACATTGGTGCCTTCATGACATGTGAAACAGCCCACCCTGCTTTTCTCATTAAAATACCGTAATCAATTATAAGAATCGCAGATTCTTCATCTTCCTCAAAAGCAGGAGTACTCTGGAAGTCCCTCCAGTCGGCATTAAATAACAGGCTGAAGCTTTTTAGTCTGAAGCCTATTAGTATTCTGTTTTGCTTTCAGCCTACAGCCTAAACAGCTTTAGCCTGATTTCAGAAGCTCCAACAGCGGCGATTGAATGCCAGGCATGTGTCAGCTACCACTCCGCCGCCGGCCATGGGATCAATAACAAGGTCTCCCTGTTTTGAGAAGTAATAAAGAATATGTGCTATGAGTTGTGCCGGGATTCTTCCGGGCCATTCGTCACCGAAACTTTTGTCGCAATCCGTCCAGTACCAGTTATCCCAGGTCCGGAGTCCCCATTGCAATTCCTTGTATTTAGGAATGTCATTTTTCCTCTCCATGTTGAACGACCAGACCAGAGGTTCAGGACAGCCGTGCTTTTCAGCGACCTGAGACACTGTGAATCCCTGTTTTAGATCGGTATTCAGGAGAAAAGGCAGGGTTGCCTTTTTTCCTGAATAGTTACTGATTGTCTTTTGATCAAGTCCAAACCTTTGTGCAATTCTTTCCTGCGGAACTCCAAGACGGCTCATTCGTAATATTTTAAGACTTAAATCAAACTGTGAGGCAGCACGAAGATCGGATATATAAGAATCGACAGTCCTTCTTGATCTGCATATTGTAGCGCCTATTTTCTTTGATGTAAGTTTCGGGTTATTCTTATAAGCCCTTCTGGCAGTCTCCCTTGCCTCGTCATCCTTGAGATCTCTGGGGCCAATGGCCTTACTTGCAGCATACAGCAGGGGATCTTCTCCGTTGAGATTTATGATTTCCGCCTTAACTTCTTTTTCTCCTATACCCTTGTAGGCCTGGAACCTGTGTGCCCCATCTAGGATGCGGAATTTCTCCGGTTCATTCGGATGTACCTGAAGATGTATGGGATCAAATTTAATGCCATCCCTCATGTTTTCTTCAAACATTGCAACCCTTTTGTGATCAATGCTGTTCCTGGGATAAATGCTTTTGTCCAGAACAATGTCAGTGGTTTTTATGGATTGTATTTTGCTCATAGATGTCTCCTTTAAAAACAGGCTGCCGCCTTCGCTGTAGCTTCAGTCTCCGCCAAGGCTACGCCCTGATAAAATGGCGTGCCAAGGAAGCGGTTTCGCCTGAGGGCTGTTAGGTTTTTAAGGCTTTTTCATCAGTCCTCAGCCTTTACCCCGTTAAATACCAAAGGTAAGATTTGTATAGAAGAATACTCAAATTTTATTTAATAGGGTGAAAAGCTTCAGACTGCATTTCCGGCAGGTTGAAAGGACTTAATACAAGGATTGTGCCAGACGCAAGTAATTTTTATTCAGTTACATATGAAACAGTTAAGATCCTTAAATAATGAGGATATTCACTGGTTTAAAATTTTTTCTATTCGCTTTATGGCGGGGTTGCCTATCTAAAAAAATATAAATATGCACAATCTCATGTGCATTGATGCACACTTTTTTGTGCAAATTATTTTAATAGCCGATATTTAACTGTAATATAATTGGTCAACCTTTTTAAGCCGGTCTATTACCCTCTCTTTTCCAAGGGTGGTAAGCAGTTCGAAAATCCCCGGCCCTACTGCCTGTCCTGTTACTGCGGTACGAACCCCGTTAATGAGAACTCCTGCCTTGATGCCCTGCTCTTCGATCATTGCTCTCATTATATCTTCGATCTCTTTTTCTTCAAAGCCATCCATGGCCGCGAATTTATCAGCAAGCTCGGGAAGCAGTGTTTTCAGGATATCATTTTTTTGCAGGTTCTTTTTCACTACCTTTTCTTCAAACTCAAAATCATCGGAAAAGAATGCGCGGCCAAGAGAGGTGAAGTCTGTGGTGTAATGATACCTCTCCCTTAAGAGCTTTACGGTTTCATAAAACCACTCCTTTTTACTTCCTTCATAGTCATTGTGCCATATGCCTTCTTTTTCAAATTCCAGTTTCACATATGGTGCGAGTTCTTCGACAGGCATATTCTTTATATAATGCGCATTGATACTTATTGCCTTAGGGTCTGTGAAAAATTTCGGATCATCTTTTCTTATATCAAAAACCGAATTGGATTTATTCAGACCATTCAGGGAGAACTGCTCAATTAACTCGTCTTTTGAAAATATCTGGGTTGATTCCGATGTTGACCACCCGAGTAGAACAAGAAAGTTAACAAATGCCCATGGTATAAAGCCGTGCTCCCTGTAAAAATGCACCGCAACCTGTTCTCCGTGTTTACGTTTGGATATTTTTGCCTTTTTTGTGTCCAGGGTAAGGGAGATATGGGCAAATACCGGTATTGGAGCGCCAAGTGCCTTATAGATAAGAATCTGTTTGGGTGTGTTTGCCAGACCGTCCTGACCGCGTATTATGTGCGTGATCCTGTCACGTATGTCATCAACAGCATTTGAGAGCACATAAAGGGGCTGGCCGTTTGATCTCAGGATTATGAAGTCCTCTATATCTTCATATTTTTTTTCAATAAAACCGTGGACCTCATCTTTGAACTTTACTGATCCGCCGTCTCCCGGCACTTTCAGGCGGACTGTATAGGGAATTCCTGCAGCCTCTTTCTCTGCGACTTCTTCAGGAGTAAGATTGCGGCATGTTCCGTCGTACTTCATGTCAGATTTGTTTTTAGTTGCTTCCTCTCTCTTGGCATCAAGTTCTTCCTTTGTACAGAAACATTTATATGCATGGCCTGATTCGAGCATTTTTTTTGCCGCATCAATATGTTCATTAATAAACTGAGATTGGTAAAAAGGCCCTTCATCCCAGTTTAATCCGAGCCATTCCAGACCATCCAGGATTCCCTTTATTGAATCGTCTGTTGATCTTTCTGCATCCGTGTCCTCTATCCTCAGGATAAATTTTCCATCGGTTTTTTTTGTATAAAGCCAGTTATAAACAGCCGTTCTTGCTCCACCCACATGCAGATAGCCGGTCGGGCTGGGAGCAAAGCGTACTCTTACTTCATTAGTCATTTTTATTCCTCGTAAAATATTTATCACCACAGAGGACATCCGCCTTCACTAAAGCTATGGCGGATGTCCTCCGTGGTAATATTTCAAATTACACTACATTGCTTTTTCAAGTTTATCCATAAAAACTGTTCTGATCTCTTCAAGACGTTTTTCATCGGTCGCCTCAAACCTTAACACAAGAACCGGCTGGGTATTTGATGACCTTATAAGGCCCCAGCCGCCATCAAAAAGGACCCTGGCACCATCAACGTCAATTACGTCATATTCCTTTTTAAACTCTTCCACAAGTGTTTTTACTACATTGAATTTTTTGTCATCAGGACAGTCCATCCTGATTTCCGGGGTATTGACCATTGCCGGTATCCCTGCAAGTAGCTCCCTTACACTCTTGTCCTGTGTTGTAAGGATTTCAAGGAGCCTTGCCCCTGCGTAAACAGCGTCATCAAATCCAAAATACCTGTCCGCAAAGAACAGGTGCCCACTCATCTCTCCTGCAAACAGGGCGCCTGTCTCCTTCATTTTACTCTTTATAAGAGAATGACCCGCCTTCCACATAACAGGTTTGCCGCCCTGCTTTTTTATATCATCATAAAGCACCTGGGAGCACTTGACCTCTCCGATAATCGGTGCACCGGGATTCCTTCTCAGGATGTCCCTTGAAAAGATGATCATCAACTGATCACCCCATATTATATTGCCTTCTTTATCAACAACTCCTATTCTGTCCGCATCACCGTCAAAGGAAATTCCAAGATCGGCATCTTTTTCATCCACAAGTTTTTTAAGCTCAACTAGGTTCTCGGGTATTGTAGGATCAGGATGATGGTTGGGAAACCTGCCGTCAGGATCGCAGAACAGCGCTTCCACCGCCACTCCCATTGCCCTGTATGCATCAGGAGCGACAAGACCTCCCACACCGTTTCCGGCGTCCACTATTACTTTCCTTTTAATACTTCCGGGCTGAAGATTCTCTTCAAAATAATTCAGGTATGGTTTTATAACGTCAACCTCAACAAGTGTCCCCTCTCCCGTTTCATAATTACCGGCTACCTGGATTTCCCGGATCTTCTGTATCTCTTCACCATGTATGGTTGATTTACCAAGGCTTATCTTGAAGCCGTTGTACTCAGGCGGATTATGGCTTCCTGTAATCATGACAGCTCCGTCCAGTTTCAGCTCGTGGATAGAAAAATATGAGAGAGGAGTAGGGACCATACCTATATAGGTTACCGTCATACCTGTTTCAAGAAGGCCTTTAATAAGGGCATCCTTGAGTACAGGATAGCTTTCCCTGCAGTCATGGCCCACAGATATCTTCATGGCGCCTTTTAATTGAAAATAGGTCCCGAATGATTTACCAAGTTCATAAGCTGTTTCATTATTTAAATCATCGGGAAATTTTCCGCGAATGTCATATTCTCTGAATATAGCTGAGTTCAAAGCAGGTCCTCCCTTTCTATGTTTTTCAGTTCATCAACGATATTTTTTATCTCCTGGGATTTCTTCATGTCCGCGACAAGAAGCGCGTCATCCCTGTCTATTACAATACAGTTTTTAAGGCCAAGACACGCAACAAGCCTGTTACCTGTTGCCGACACATAGCTGCCCTCACACCCGGCAAGGAGCGTATCACCATCAGCAAGATTTTTATTGGTGTCATATTCATCCGACCTGAGTTCATACAGTGATTCCCATGAACCGACATCACTCCATCCGCACTCACATGGAATCACAAACACATCAGCTTCCGTCTTTTCCATGATACCATAATCAAAGGACTCTGATTTTATTTCGGAATATACTTCAATGAATTTGTCCTTAAAATCCGGCGACCCGAAATACCGCTCAAGCTTTATCAGGCTGTTATATGTATCAGGCAGGCATATTTCCATTTCATGCAATATGGTATTCGGGGTGGCAACAAAAATACCCGCATTCCAGTAGTAATCTCCGCTGCTGATGTATTCCATGGCCTTTTGCAGGTCCGGTTTTTCAACAAATGTAGAAACCTTATATCCGTTTTCCTCATCTACTCCGGAGATTTCATTTGACCGCCTGATATATCCATAACCTGTTTCAGGACGTGAAGGGACTATGCCAAGGGTTACTATCCCGCCCTGTTCGCTTGTTTTTCCTGCCAGATCAAGACATTCAAGAAACGCGGGGACATTCCCGATAAAATGATCCGCGGGTAAAAAGGCAAGCGCTCCTTCACAACCAAGATAACGGGCATAAAACGCGCCAAGACCTATACAGGGCGCGGTGTTTCTGCCAACAGGTTCCGCGAGGATATTGATCTTTCTTTCAGGAAAAAGCGACGCAGTCTCTTCATGGTGGCTCTTCCCCAAAATAATAATCATCTCCTCGTCCTTTGAAATCGGGAGAAGCCGGTTACAGGTTTCCACTACCATAGGCTCCCTGCCCGTAATGTTCAGAAGCTGTTTAGGTCTATTTTTGCGGCTGTAGGGCCAGAACCTGGTACCTGAACCTCCTGCCATGATAACTGAATACATCTTACCTCCTTATCTTCCTTAATAACTGAAGCCTAACAACTGAAAACGCACCATCACGCTCGACTCTTCATCATATTGCTGAAATCCCAGCTTTATGCCCCAGCATTGGGACTTATATTCAAACCAGTAGCTTTTCTCAACATTATGTCTTGCTTCAATATCCCTCTGAAGTGTGCTGCCCAGGGAAAAGCCCCTGGCCAAGTTGATGTTCACATAATAGCTCAAGCCCTTATTTCCATTATCATTATAGACATAGTCGAGCCTGTAGATATCTGTTCTGTTGCCTGCTCTGTCTACATCAAGTTTGAGCGCGACATCCGCAAATGAAAAATTATCCTTGTAATGATCCCACTGGACCTCGGTAGCCATATTTATCTTCGAATAGGGCAGGAATCGCAGCTCAGCCGTCAGTGGCTCAAAGGGTTTCTTTTTCTGTTCAGGATTTATGTCCCGACGGGATTCATCAATATCATATCCCTGGGTAATCCTGAAGGTACCCCACTGGGAGTAGATAACATTGCCCTTTTCATCAACTTTTTTTACATCTATGGAATTATCCAGTGAAAAGACGACCCTGTTCGTGCTGCCGTCTTCGTCAATCGATTCGAACCAGGGTTGATACTTGTCTTCATCCCTGTAGCTCCGGTATTCATATGTCAGGCCGGGAACAATTTTGTGTTTAATCTTTTGAGCGTGCCTTGAGTCAACAACAAAAACCCGTTCAAGTAAAGTCGACAGCTTTGCCTGTGCATAAAACACATCACGGGATTGGCTTCCTGTGCCATTACCAGTATCATTATCCAGCCACTGCATATCACGTGTATAACCTGTTCCGGTTTCAAATTGCAGATATTGACCAAACCATAAGGGGTATGAAACCTTTGGGGAAACGGAAAGACTGTGACCCTTCTGGCCGTAATCACGCCATATATAGTCATAATCACCGTTTAAAGAAAATGACAAAGGTACCTTTTTCAGAAACCGGGGCAGCATAGAAAAATTAAGCCCGGCCAGCGGCTCAGGTGTTGTGTCATCTATAATCCCTTCAGGCCTCTGGTAAAAAGAAGAGAGTGCCTGCAGGCTGTAGTTTTCGCTGTCCCGTGCCAGTCTTAATTTAGATGTTCTCAATGGAGAGCTGATCTCCTCCACGGACCGCCCAAATTCTGCTTCATAATCCGGCCTTATATTAAAACCTGCAAGACCGCCCTCAAACTCCCTGAGATAATCCTGATCACTTACAACATCAGCATCCAGGCGCGCTTTTATCCCGGATGGGAGTTGCTGGTCTATCTTTCCCCGGAGCCAGTAGCGCCCACCATTTGTGCGCTGGTAAGGACCTATTTCAAGCTGATCCGGATCATTCATATCTTTTTCTTCAATCCTGTCCGAAAGGACATCAAAATTAAAAAATCCTTTTGAGTCTATACCTGAGACATACCGCATCTCCAGCCCCTGCATCAAACCCCTGTCAGTCATATACCGTTCATAAAAGGTCATGTCCATACTGTCAGAGATGGCCCAGAAAACCGGCAACTCAAACTCCACACCGCTCAGGCTGGAATAGCCGGCCTGGGGGATCAAAACGCCTGACTGTCTTTTTGTTTTTGCAGGGAATGGTAAAAAGGGAATATAGGCTACAGGCACATCCTTTATCCTGAATGCCCCATTTCGCAGGCGGCCGTATCCTTCAAGCGTAAAATCTATTTCAGATCCTGTGATGCTCCATTCCGGCGTCTCACTGTCGCATGTAGTAAGTTTAAAATCCTTGATAAGATAGCTGTCTTCACCATATTTTTCTATCCTGCCGCCGTTTATGTAAAAATTATTCTCCTTTATAAACAACCTTGCATTATTAATAATACCTGTCTGCTTAATAAGATCAAAAGATCCGCTTTCACCGGAAAGGGTATTCTCACCTGCTTCAAGCATTACGCCGGCCGGAAATTCAGCTGTCTTTTTCTTTATATTATAAACCGCCTCTTGCGCGGACAGTTTAATATCGCCCGATTCTATTACTACATCTTCCTTTGCAGTGTATACATCCCCGTTTATGTCAAATGTCAGTGCCTCTATCTTCACATCTGAATCTTTATCTATCGGAAACCTGTTCTTTAGTGTTTCCCGGGCATCTAGCGTCCGGGCAGTAAATATCGAACAGAAAATCAGGATGAATAATATTTTATTTTTACCGGAAATAGGACACCTCCACTTTTCAACAAATCCAGTATTCACGTTATTAATCTGATTATACTCCGTCAGGTTTGTACTTGATCGGATCAATGGCTGTCAACGCCTCACCTACAGTAAAGAGTGATCCGGTTATAAGGATCATATCATCAGATCTTGCAATCTTCTTTGCCTTTTTAATGGCCTCAGGCAAGGTTTTTATCATTTCAGTATTTTTATTGTATGTTGATACTATTTTGTACAGATCTTCCGGGGTGGCCGAACGGAAGTATTCGGGACTGGAGCATACAATATGATCGGCCATTCCTGCAATTTCCCTTACAATACTGCCTATATCCTTATCCTTCATTACACCAAGAACAAGGATAAGCCTCTTATATGAAAAATCCTTTTTAACGGCTTCTACAAGCGCCCTGGAAGCCCCGGGATTATGGGCTCCGTCAACCACTATCAAAGGTCTTTCTGCAAGGACCTGAATTCTTCCGGTCCAGGTCGTTTCTTCAACCCCGGCTTTAATATCCTGATCTTCAAATCTGTATCCCTTTTTCTCAAGCAGTTCCAGTATGCCGATTGCCAGGGCCGTATTTCTATGCTGGAACTCTCCCTTTAATGTAAGGTTTATATCCCTGATTCTCCTGTTCAGGCCATAGTAATTAAAACCATTATCCGAACTGCGATACCTTACATCCTTTCCGACCTGAAAGAACGGGGCTTTTCTTTCTTCGCATACCTCCCTGAAAAGCCGTGATACTTTTGGTTGTGTGGCTGCGCTTATGGTATTAATTCCCTTTTTAATTATTCCCGCCTTTTCTCCTGCTATTTCAACAAGTGTATTTCCGAGAAAAAACTGGTGTTCAAGAGAGATATTGGTTATGGCCGAAACAAGGGGTTTTATTATATTTGTCGCGTCCAGCCTGCCTCCCATGCCGACTTCCATTATTGCTATATCGGTATTCTCTCTGGCGAAATAGGCTAAGGCCATGGCTGTGGTAACCTCAAAGTAAGTTGGAGGTTCGGCCGGGTTTATTATACCTTTTATTTCTTCGGTCAGTTCAATAACCTTTTTTTTGCTGATCTCTTTTCGGTTAATACGAAAGCGCTCGGTAAACCTGACCAGATGAGGAGAGGAGTAGAAGCCCACCTTTAAGCCTGACCTCATAAGCACAGATTCAACCATGGCCGAAACAGAACCTTTACCGTTCGTACCTGCAACATGAATATAGTTTTGACCTTTATGGGGGTTACCCATTTTTTTCATTATATTTGAAGTCTTTGAAAGTCCGAACTTAACTCCGTACTTTTGAAGACCGTAAAGATAGTTTAATGCCTGTTTGTAAGTCATTCCTAAACTCATATCCTCGTCAACGTGGTATGTTCCATGTGCAGCAGTTTCCTGCCCACATTACTGAAAAGCACCTCAACCTTGTTGCTGTCAACAAACTTTGAGACAACTCCTTTTCCAAAGGCCGGATGCATGACACGGTCTCCGGTACGGAGACCTCCTGCATTATTATTCATTGATGGCATTTCACCGGCCCCGGGCCTTTTATATATCTTTCGGCTTTTTGCAGGCCATGACTGCCTCGCAAAGGACCATGAATTCCCGTTGGTTTTATGATCAAGAATGCCCTCCGGTACATCTCTTATAAAAGAGGACAATCCTGTTCGATAGCCAATGTCCGGGAGTTGCCATACCGGGAGTGTTTCCAGGCCCGGATAACATAATATAAGACTGTCCTTTGCCCTTGTTGTGGCAACATACATTAAACGTCGTTCCTCTTCAATCGATTCAGGATTTGAGTGCGCCCTTGCAGAAGGGAAATATCCTTCCATTACCCAGATGATGAAAACGATCGGCCACTCCAGCCCCTTGGCGGAATGTACTGTGGATAATGTGACAAAATCATCGGTTGATTCAGGTTCGATATCAACAGTGCTGGAAGGCGGATCAAGGACCAGCTCGTCAAGAAAAGACCCGAGACTTTTAAAACGTTCCGC
>JASFHE010000096.1:0-13770 GCA_050123415.1 Desulfobacteraceae bacterium
TACCACTTTTGGTATTGATGTCAACTAGGAATTGGATGGGGTGTTGAGTGGCAACTTATTTCCGGAATCAATGGCAGTTTTTACCGGAATCTGCAGTTTGTGCCTGAAGAAAAATACATTTACATAGAAATCAAAGAAAACGATAAATGGATTAATATATTTATTAAGGGGTTCTTGCCCAAGCACATTTCGGATAAGGTGTCTCCCGAATTACTATCTCAAACCTTAAACGACATCGCACTTGGCGAGAAAATAATTCAGCGCTTTGTCAAGAACCAAGGGGGACAATACTACGATCCAGATAGAAAGGATGGGCAAATAGTATTTAGGATAGATTTACCAATAACCGAGAAGCGAGATCGATGATGAGCTTACACTTTCTTACAGTCTTTCCCAAATCGAAGCAAGATCAAGCTGATTTGGTCGAGAAAGAGTTAGAACTAGAATTTAAGACCAAATGCAGGGTTATAGTCGATAATGTCAGATGCGAATCAGATGTGCTAACCCGCATATATGAACCTAATATGAAATATGATCTGTTGATAACATGCATCGATATTCCAAAAACAAAAGAAAACGAAATTGATACTACTAGGCAGCGGGGAATAGATCTCTTATACAAGATTAAAGACTTAAACCTGCAGTTGCCCAGTATACTTCTCTCCGATCACTTTAGTAGCGATTTGGTATCTCTGGTTCAGAAATTCCATCGCTGCGCATTTGTTGAAGTACGGGAGGAGAGTTTAATTAATGACATTCTCTATGAATGTAGAAAGCTCCTTCCTCCCCAGTTAGTTTCTTCTAGGAGGGAATATCGACCGAAAAGTGGTAATCTGCATGTTTATTTTCGATCTGGTATGCCTTGTCAATACAGGATGGATGGTGCATTTAATCATCCTTTGACACCTCTTAGTTTCCAGTCAAACAGAATCCCGGAACTGGAAATACTATCACGCACTATTGGTAAGCTTGGGAATAATGATTGGGAGCCAATATACCGAATCATAGGCGTTAACCTGTTGCGTGAGCTTTTTGAGCAAAACCCTAAGTTTGATTCAACCTTTTCAACTTTTCGCGAAGTATCTGGGGGAAATGAGAATATCAAAATTCATTTTGAAGTTGATGAGAGTGTATATGCGATAGCTTTGGAGTCACTAGTCGACCAAAATGAAAACTATTTTAGACTACAATCCCCAATATATCGGACAGTGCCTTTTAGTTGTATCAAGCCTCCCCTGTTCAAGGATGAGGAGACACGAGAACAAAAGATTAACTGCCTCATCATTGAGGCTGATGCAGAGGGTTTTGTTGCGGGAATGGAACGTCAGAATGGGGAACCATTAGAACTGGAAAAGTTACATAACATTAAACAAGAAAGAGAATACCTCCATAGATTTCTCAAAGAGGGCAGAAAAACGTTCAATATAGATATTGTTAATTCTTTAGTAATACCGAAGGTTGGATCTAACTGTATTGAGGTACTAAATAATGTCATCGATAATGGGCCATGGCATCTCGTACATTTTGCTGGGCACTCCCATTATGACTATTCTAATGATAAAGCCTTCGTTTTTTTCCCGGGAAGAACTACTCCTTTTCCATTGGAAGCAGAGGATTTTGCTCAAATGCTTCGAACATCTGATACGCGTTTTATCTATTTGAGCAGCTGTAGGAGTTCGGAAAGCAGATTTGTTTTCGAATTGGCAAAGCAAGGCATCCCAGCCATCCTTGGATTTCGATGGGATATCGAGGACGAATTAGCATTAGATCATGCCAAATTTTTCTACAAAAAGCTGTTCAGAGAAGGAAGGTGGCTTGAATACGCGTTCCTGAAGACAATTAATTACGTAAGACCTCAAAATACCTATAGCCGCATCTGGGCAGGCTCTATGCTCGTTATGCAGGCCACAACCTAGTTACATAGGAGAGAAAAATGTTTGAACTTTTTAAGCAGCTACTTAGAGAACCTCTACATAAAAAACTTTATTCCCGTGTATCAGATGATCATATCCTGGATCAAGGGATATCTTCCACTATAATAAAGCCTGGTAATAGCTATTTTCAGGTTCGACTTTGCGAATTATATTTGCGTGATAGAAGGGAATACTGGAGCGAGTATATTCCAATGGGCATTATTGTCAGCGAATTTTTGTATAATGGAAAAACTGAATGCGTGCCATTTTTTGTCGGTAATCAGATATTAAGGAATATGAAGGAACATTTGGATGGACAATACGTTGACTTTCGCAATACTCGGGTTGCCGGGCCCATTCCCTACATAGGCGATGATGTCGGCCTTTTCGTCGGTCTTTTCAGGCTTAAAGTAAACGATCTCTTGGAAAATATCTTTAGTATGCTGGAAACAATTGCCAAGTCTTTTGACAGTTCAGTTCTGTCAAAATATCTGGAAATCGCCAAGCCCTTGGGTCAAGGATTTTCTGATATTTTCAGCATGAGGAAAAATGACCTCAGATTTGGCACCCGGGATGTCTTTGACGAACAACAGGGAGGCCCTCAGCAACTCAGACAAGGATACCTTGTTTATGCGAACTGTCCAGAAGATGAGTTAACATTCGATCACCTTTGGGTTCGCGAAAACCGGCTTTACCAAGGAAAAGACATAAATAACATTTCGTCTTTCAGGAATAACGATTACTGTCTAGTCAAGCTTGAGCACTTGGAAACGCGGAATGACTACAGTAAACTTCCGTTCTATGATACCTGGAAGGAGACGAGAAAACTGTTGTTTGAAGGGCAGATGGAAAAGGCAAATTGGAAGCGTATAGAAATGTTACAATCGCTTGCAAACTCCCCAGATTTAACTGAGGAACATCGAGAGCAACTTATCGCGGCTTTCGAAGTCAAGTTTCATCACATGGCCAGTAAAAAATCCATACAAAAACATAAAGACACGACAAGAAGCGGAATAAGCCGTAGTGGTATAGATACCATGAAAAATCCTGAATCTTCATTTCAAATGGCAGCCCAGATAGCAGACCTTAAAAAGTATGATAACTCAGTTGTACAAAATATAATGAATTTAAAGAAAAACTGGGAATTTATTCAAAAAGCAGGTAAAAATGAAGATGAGCCAAGTGACAATACAATCAACAGTCAACTAGCAATTCTAAGGGAGCTTAATATAGGTCAATATCCTAACCCAAAGGCTATTGCTGATGTGCTGACTCAGACAATTCTAAACAATAACCTTATCTGAAGACAAAATAGGGGCAGACTTTCACAGGCTGTTGCCCAAATAGTTTTTTCTAAATCCATCCCGCCAGAGACAGATATATGCCATGTACTACTGATATTTTTTCTTTACTTGTCCTGAAAAACTGATATTTAATAAGATTCTATTTTAAAATAAATAAAAGATTTATAAAGGAAGAATTGAGTATGACTGTTGAAGGAGATCTTGTCCTGATCTATTTCAAGGATGAGCCCGAAGTATACGCAAGAATAGAAAGAATTGAGGCTGATATTAAAAAGGACTGGTATCAGGTAACATTCCTGCTTTTGACTATTCCCCGCCAGACAATAACATGGATACTGCGTGAAGAATATATCAGCGGAAGTATCTTTACCATGAGCGGCAACAACAGGCGTATCGAAAAAATTGAGCGGCTTACATTTGAGGATGAAACAGATGATCAGGAGCCTGAAAAATCCACAGGAAATAAAAAAGGGAAAAAACCTGCAAAGATAGTGCCTTTCAAAAGAAAAGACTGAAAAGAATAATAATATGAAAAATAGATATGTTTTAATCACCCGGATTGTTATTTCACTAATTATTGCATCATTAATAAGCGTGATTTTTTTTCATGGTATCCATCCGGTTAAAACTCCCGCGCTTGCAGCAGGATTATTGTTTTTCGCTTACGTTTTTGAAAGCTCAAGGAACAAAGAATAGATATCCTTATCCTCCAATATGTGAAAGGGAATGCAGTGTTTTGATAAATTCCGAGAGATTGTCATAATCCGGTTCTTTGCTCCCTTCTTTCTCATTTCCGGCCGGTAGTATATTTCTGCTTATATGGGTAACAGCATTTTTAAAATTTATACGTGAGATCGAGCTTATATGGGTAATAACACCGGACTTATAATATTTTCTACCCATGCTGATAATCTGTTTCAGGAGATTGTCTCCTTTCAGGTTTTCATCTCTGGACTGCATAATAACATTTGCCGCTATCCAGTATGATTCTATGAATGTTTTGGCAAGGGCGGCCCATGCAGGCAGTTTATCAAAACCCGGTTTTGTAATAGTGAATCCTCCTGTTTCCGGAATCTTTTTTAAAAAACCCTCTTCAAGAAAATACCGGATTATTGAGGCTGTTTTATTTTCAACACCCTCTTCTTCAGAAAATAAAAATTCACTGCAGAATGTCTTTCTTAGAAAATTCAGAACGGATGCTGTCATTTCAAGATTATTCTCTTCTTCCGGCTGGGTCAGCAATGCTGTTGCGGCAAAAGAATAGTCTATGAAAAAATGAATTATGCTGTTTTTGTAATATTCAAGTTCCAGTTTTTTATCATCCTGGATAAAGTAAAAAACCTTTTCGTCACCTGAAGGTTCGTTCGTATATTCAATAATATTCCATTCAGTCAAAAGCACGATTGAATCATCAACAGCCTTTTCTTTATCTAGCATGGAATTGGAGATCGGGGCATTTAATCTATTTGCAAGTTTTAGATAGAGTTCAACTGTCTCCCTTAATTCCGGCAGGTAAAAACCCTTTCTATGTGATGTTAAAATAGCGGTGCTGATAAGTGAAAGAGGCGTTATAAGGGTGACTTTATTTATTGAATTAGCCACATGAACGGCAAGGCTCCTGTGCATCTCACCTGAAGCGGAACTGCCTTCCGATGCCGTATAGTCCCTGAGTGAAAAAGGTTTATCAAAACGTATATAAATCTTTCCGTAACTGCTTTTCAGGAACCGTCTTGCCTGAATAACCTGCCTAAAGTTTTCACTCTCCTTTGTGCCTCCGCCCAGTTCCTTCCTGTATGACTTTTCCTCCAGTATTCTGTCATAAATTACTGACGTGGGAATAAAAATAAGGTCCTTGCAGTAGCCCTGCTCATAGCCCTGCAGAAGAATGGACAAAAAACCCGTTTTGGGCTGTACCAGTTTTCCGTTTCTGCTTCTTCCTCCTTCAATATAGAACTGGATAGGATGACCTTCCTGGAGAAGGGCCTTTACATAACGGGAAAAAACCTCTGCGTACAGTTTTGCGCCCTGGAAGGAACGCCTTATAAAGAAAGCCCCGCATTTTCTAAAAATATGCCCCATGGGCCAGAAAGTGAGATTCTGCCCTGCGGCAATCCTGGGGATGTGCATGTTGTTATGATAGAGGATATAATTGATAACCAGGTAGTCAATATGACTTTTATGGGAAGGCACATATATCAAAGGCCCTTTTCTTGCCCATTCCCGTATTTCAGCCAGTTCTGAGGGAATGGTATCTATTCCATTGTATAATTTCTTCCACAACCATGAAAGGCCTGTCCGCAAAAACATCACGTATGAACTGTTATAATCAGCCGCAATCTCGTCAAAATATTCTCCGGCCTTTTTTCTTTTTGCGGTTATTTTTTTGGGATTGCCGTTCGACACCTTGTCTATGAGAGCATTTATACCCTGATCCTGAAGCACTATTTCCTTGAGCTGCTGGCGGGATTTCATTATGGGGCCTAAAATGACCCTTTTCTGACTGTCAATCCTGTTTATAAGCTCCTCTTTCAGTTCAAGGGTTATCTGTTCCATGGGTTTTTCAGGGGATTGCCCTTCGAGATAGGTCTTGAGATTGACAGGCTCTGCAAAATCAATAAAGGTTGATCGGTAATATCTGAAGAACAGGATTATTTTTCTTACTGTCCCCAGGTTATCCTTGAATCCGAAAAAGATATCGCGCAGCCTGAAACCTTCCTTTTCAGGGGACCGTTTAAAGAGAATCAACTGGGGCACTATAAAAACAGGAGTATCCATCTTTTTCTGCTGTTCAAGCAGGAAATGAAGGTTGTTTATCTCGGATTTTAAAAACGCCTTTGTAAAACCCGAAGGATCGAGCAGTGAAACAAGTGAAGGAATTTTCTCCCTGAGGGTATTTTCATAGAATCCCGACTTATAGGGGCTTGGAATCTTTCCGTAGCGAATGTATGCCGATATCTGGGAAAAAAAGACTTTAAAAAACACTCCGATAGGCAGTACAAGAGATAGATTCATGCCGAATACTATTTTAGGATAAGGCAGCCTTCGCATTCTCATTGCAAAGTGATAGAGCAGATAATCCAGTATACCTCTGTATTTTATCGCAAATACTATTGTGCCTTCCCTCTGCATATTTTTGAGGGGATCCTTTATATTTTCATCAAGTTTTAATCTTTTAAACAGGCGGTAGAAAAACCACCCCAGAAAGAAAACCGGTTTGTAATCAAAGAAGTATGGAAAATATAATTTATTTCTGTTTTTATTCATGTTTCGTTATTATCTCACTTGCACTCCGGATTAAGACACTGTATCAAAGTTATATTGACAAACATATGAGTATGTACAAGAATATATCTAACCTGAAAACAAAATAATTTCAAGGGAGGCAAGAATGTTAAAACCAATGACCATATCCAAACTGACAATGGATCCGATGACGAACAGTCCTATTGTTATCCTGAAAGAGGTCGATGGTGATAAAACCCTGCCCATATGGATTGGTCTGATGGAGGCAACCGCTATTGCCAGTAAGATGGAAAAGATAGATTTTGACAGGCCGATGACCCATGATCTTTTAAAGAATATTCTTGAAATGATTGACGTAAAGGTCGACAAGATCGAGATTTGTGACCTTAAGAACAATGTATATTACGCCCTTATCCATATCTCCTATAACGGAAATGATATCCAGGTCGACGCCAGGCCGAGCGATGCCCTTGCACTCTCGCTGAGGGTCAATGCCCCTGTCTTTGTGTCCGAGGAAGTAATCGATAAATCAAAACATATTGACCTTATGAGTGCCGAGCCCGAAGTAAAAACCGAAGAGGGTAAAAAATGGCAGGAGATACTCGAAAACCTTAATCCTGAAGATTTTGGAAAATACAAGATGTGATATAATGATAGACCTTCACACTCATTCAATATTCAGCGATGGCGTACTGATCCCCGCAGAACTGGTAAGAAGATATGAAGCATACGGCTATAAGGCCCTCGCCATTACCGACCATGCTGATCAGTCCAATATTGACTTTATCATCCCGAGGATAATCAACGCGGCAGAGATCCTTAACAGGGCACAGTCCGTTACTGTAGTTCCTGGTATTGAGATCACACACGTCCCGCCGGTACTTATCCCGGATATGGTAAAACAGGCAAGATCGCTTGGCGCCCGGATAGTCGTTCTTCATGGAGAAACCGTGGCAGAACCGGTGGCCCCGGGGACAAATTTGGCAGGAATCGAGTCAGGTGTGGATATCCTGGCGCATCCCGGCCTGCTGACCCCTGATGAAGCAAGGCTTGCGGCTGAAAAAGATGTATATCTGGAAATTTCAGCCAGGGCAGGACACAGTCTTACCAATGGGTATGTGGCAAAGCTTGCCCTGTCAGCAGGCGTAAAAATGGTTCTTGATTCCGATTGTCATGAGCCGGAAAACATAATGAGTGAGGATTTCGCCCGAAAGGTGGTAACCGGAGCAGGGCTTCCCGATGATTCATTGTCTGCATTTTTATCCAATTCACGTCGTTTACTTAAAAGAGCCGGATACACAGTATAATCTTTATTGCCTGCCCCGGCTTAAATAATCACAATATGTTCATACCCTTTTAAATCCACGGGGACTTTTTACAGATGAAGGTTGGCGTAAGAAAAAGACATATTTTTAATTTATTCGGAGTGATAATTATTGTCCTCTGGATTACAATGCTGTCTCTGCTCGTAAAAAAACATTATTTTTCTCAGGATTCATTGTCAGGTATAGAGAGCCAGGCAGAGACCGGAGAAAAGAGACGAAGCTGGAAAGAGATATATCTTAAAGATAAAAAGGTGGGGTATTCGGTAAACTCCATAAATCCATTTGAAAATGGTTACTATATACAGGATGAACTTTACCTTAGATTAAATCTTATGGGCTTTGAAAAGGGATTGTATACAATCACTCAATCAAGTGTCGACAGTAATTTCAGGTTGAAAAACTTTTTTTTCAAGATGAACTCAGGGGTAATCAATTACAGGATTCGCGGTAAAGTTGAAGGGAATATACTGAAAATTCAAACAGGAACCGGCAGAAGGGCAAAGACAACGGAACTGAGAATGCCTGAGATCCCCATAATAAGCAGCAGTGTGGACCAGTTGTTCAGAAAGGTCAAACTTATTCCCGGAGAAAGTTTCCGATTATCCTTTTTTGATCCTTCGACCATGACTCAAAAATCGGCAGTATTTAATTTAAAAAACAGAGAGAAAATAAAAATAAACTACATGGAGTATGATGCCGTCAGAATAGAAAGTGAGATGTGGGGAAATAAGCTGATATTCTGGGTGGATGAGGATGGAGACATCCTTAAGGAAGAAGGTTTTATGGGTCTTACCATGGTTAAATCAAGTGCGGCCAATGCTCCTGCGAATCTTGCTGAAGGTGTTGATGACTTTTATGAAATCACATCAGTGGGTACAGATAAAAAACTCCCGGATCCGGGCAGACTTACCATGCTGAAGCTCAGGCTGGAGGGTATCGATGAAACCGAATTTGACAGGTCCGGTCTAAGCAATGAGAGGCAGGATTTCAGTAGCAATATCATTACTGTGAAAAAAGAGAGAGAACCTTTCAAGATTATATACAATATACCATATTCAGGAGATGATGCTGAACTCAAGAAATATCTTGAGCCCGAATTTAATATCCAGAGTGATGACAGTGAAATCATCCAAAAAGCCCTTAAGATCGCCGGTAAGGTAAGAAGCCCTGTGGCAGTATCAAAAAAGATGATGGCATGGGTATACTCAAGCCTTGAGAAACAACCCGTGGTAAGCATTCCCAGTGCCGTAGAGGTGCTGGAGGCAAGATCCGGAGACTGCAATGAACATGCAACCCTTCTGACTGCGTTGTTAAGAGCAGCAGGAATCCCCGCAAGGATATCAGTAGGTCTGGTATATATCAGAGAAAGGTTTTTTTATCATGCATGGGTGGAAGCATATACGGGCCAGTGGATTACACTGGATCCCACTCTCAATCAGATGCCTGCCGATGTGACCCATATAAGCCTTTTAAGGGGTAATATTGATAAACAGGTGGAGATTATGGCGCTTATCGGGAAATTGAAAATCGAGGTAATGGACTTTGAATATTATTGAACTGGTTGAACTGACCAAGATGTATAAAGGTTTAAGGGCAGTGGATAACATCAGCCTGCAGGTGAGGACCGGCATTATTTTCGGCTTCCTCGGGCCTAACGGCGCAGGAAAAACAACAACCCTTAAAATGATGGCCGGTATACTGAAACCTACGGGGGGTAAAGTAATAATAGAAGGCATGGACCTTACAGAAAATCCTGAGGGGGTAAAGAGGATAAGCGGTTTTATACCTGACAGGCCCTATCTCTATGAAAAACTCACAGGAAATGAATTCCTGCGATTTGCAGGTGGATTGTACGGCCTTGAAAGAGCCTTCCTTGATAATCGTATTACAGAACTCCTGGAGCTGTTTGAACTGAGCCACTGGTCTGACGAGCTTGTAGAGAGCTATTCCCATGGCATGAAACAGAGACTTGTAATGTGTTCATCTCTGCTTCATGATCCAAAGGTTATAATAGTTGATGAACCGATGGTAGGGTTGGACCCAAAGGGGGCCAGGCTTGTCAAGGATATATTCAGGCATGAGGCGGAGAAAGGAAAAACTGTTTTTGTTTCAACCCACTCACTCGATATTGCCCAGGAAATCTGCAGCGAGATAGCAATAATCCAGACCGGAAAAATAATCGCAACAGGCAGCCCTGAAGAGCTTAAAAAACAGGCAGGGATCGACGGAAATCTTGAAAATGTCTTTTTAAAATTAACAGAGGGGCCGATGCTGGCACATGAAAAATCTCTTTCTGCTTCTTAGCCCGAGGATACTGGCATTTAAAAACAGTATATCAGGTTCAAACCCTGGTATCAGAAAAAAAGCCTTTATAATGGCATTTGTGGGGCTCGCTTTCTGGGCGCTCATGTTTATACTCTCATCCAGGGTGTTAAACTATTTCAGGTCCACCGAAATAATAGGGGACATACTGGCCCACAGCCTTCTTTCAATGGTTTTACTGACCTTTTTCAGTCTTCTTATATTCAGTAACATCATTACTTCATTATCCAATCTCTATCTCTCTGCCGATCTTGAGCTTTGTCACTCATCTCCTGCCTCTCTTGAAGAAGTTTTTTTGAGCCGTGCTTTTTTTACTATGGTTGACAGTTCCTGGATGGTGATCATATTCGGTCTGCCGATCGTGATGGCCTATGGATGGGTATTTAAACCCGGGGCCGGTTTTTATTTTAATCTCCTGCACCTGGGGCTGGCCCTTTCGATAGTCGCTTCAGGAACAGGTATATTGATCACGGTGATTATGGTAAGTATCTTTCCTGCCCAGAAGACCAGGGATATCATCATGCTTTTCATGATCGTTGTCATAATAGGACTTTATATAATGTTCAGGGTACTGCGGCCGGAAAGACTTGTAGATCCGGATGCGTTTTTCAGTATCATGCAGTATGTAAGTGTTCTACAGGCGCCTGACAATCCCTTACTGCCGACACACTGGATTACGGAAGTCCTCTGGGCCAATATAAGGGACAAAGCCGGTAATAACGCCTTTAATATTCTTCTGTTATGGAGTTCTGCCGCGGCCCTTATTGTTATTAATGTCTGGGTCGCTGGAACAGCCTATTTTAATGGGTTTTCAAAATCCCAGGAGGCAAAAAGAAGAAGGGCAGGTAAAGGGATACTTGATATTGCTGTAAAGATATTCAGGAAACCTGTGGGGAATGATATTGCATCCATTATTGAAAAAGATATGCGAAATTTTTTCAGGGACAATACCCAGTGGTCCCAGTTACTGCTCCTCGGGGCACTTATAGTTGTCTATCTGTATAATTTTAGTGTGCTGCCTTTGGAAAGGAGCGCCATGAGGCTTGATTTCCTCCAGAATACCATCGCCTTTTTAAATCTTGGCCTGGCAAGTTTTGTTCTTGCGTCAGTATCAGTCCGCTTCATATTCCCTGCCGTAAGCGCAGAGGGAAAATCATTCTGGATTATACAGTCATCGCCTGTAACAATTAAGAGATTCCTGTTTGGAAAATATCTCATTTATATAATACCCATGCTCGTACTCGGGGAAATACTTATAATAATGACAAATCGACTGCTGGAAGTTTCAACCTTTATGATGATCCTGTCATCAATCACAATGTTTTTCGCTGTATTCGCCCTTGTATCTCTCGGAATAGGGATGGGCGCTATGTATCCCAAATTCAGGTTTGAGAATATTGCCCAGGTTGCAACAGGCTTCGGCGGTCTGATCTATATGATAATAAGTGCGCTTTATATGGCAGTTATTATTGTTATTGAATCCGGACCAGTCTATATTGTTTTCATGTCAGACCTGAGGCACAGGGCAATAACATGGGAACAATGGATAATAATCTCGGGTGCCTTTATTCTTGTGATTGCAATTACAGCGTTTACAATCTATAAACCTATGAAGATGGGAATGGATGCCCTGACAAAGTACGAATAAAACCTGGAGCTGAACCTATATGTTTAATCATGAATATGTTGGAAATATCCATATACACACCTATCATTCGGATGGTAAAGGAAGCTATGCCGAAATAGCAGGCAAGGCTGTTAAAAAAGGGATTGATTTTATATGCTTTAATGATCACAGCCATATGCAGGAATATTTCAGTCTGGATGAAGAAGGCCTGTATGACAAGCTTACGCTTATCATCGGTACAGAGATCGGAAAAGAGAATCATCATTACCTGGCATATAACCTGGATAAACTCCCTGATTTCAAAAATGCTACCCCGCAGGAAGTGATAGACAGGGTAAATGAAAAGGGAGGTTTTGGTTTTCTGGCGCACCCTTTTGAAAAAGGAATGCCCTTCAGAGAAAAATCCGTTACATACCGGTGGAACGATCTGTCGGTATCAGGCTTTACCGGTATATGCATATGGAATTTCTCATCCAGGTGGAAGGAACGTATAAAAACGGTTTTTCATGGCATCTTTCATCTTGTTTTTAAGATACAGGGACTTAAAGGGCCAAGCAGAGAAACCCTTTTATTCTGGGATAAAATGTGCCAGGAAAGAAGGGTTGTTGCAGTAGGGGGTTCGGATGCCCATGGAACAACCTTTAAACTCGGTTTTATCAAAGCAACGGTCCTGTCATATGACTTTCTTTTAAACTCCATTAACATTCATGTGTTTCTGAATAGAAAGATTTTTAAAGACTTTAAGGCGGCAAAAAATGACATCTTCGAGGCCATGCAGGCAGGCCGCCTTTTTATTGCAAATGACAGGCTTTCCCCTGCAAAGGGATTCAAGTTCTGCTTTTTATCGGATGACGGCTCCGATCTTCTTATGGGTGAGGAAGAAAACTTCAGTGGTCCGGGAAACCTGGTAGTGGAACTCCCCTCAAAAGGTGAGATAAGACTTATTAAAGACGGCGAGACGATAATTACCTACAGGGGGATGGAGGCAGTGTATCCTGTAAACGAAAAGGGTGTATACAGGGTGGAGGTATATAAGTATGTTCCCCTGTTTGGATGGCGCCCCTGGATATTTACAAATCCTATTTATTTGAGATAGAAGCTATCAGCACTCAGCTTAAGGCATTAAAACCGGAGATTTGGCTGATCGCTGAAGGCTGACTGCTGAAAGCCTAAATCCAAAAATATAAGTTTTTGGATTTAATTCGCTTGACATAAATCCATCATGTTATTAAAAAGCCATAATACCTGCCTGGGTGGCGGAATTGGTAGACGCAAGGGACTTAAAATCCCTCGCACTTTATGTGTGTACGAGTTCGATTCTCGTCCCAGGCACCAGAAAAAAATAAAAAGGGTAATTCAAAAATTGAATTTCCCTTTTTTTTATTTTAAAAGTTGGTTTGATGAGGTAAAATAGCCTGTTCCTATCTAAGAATTGATAATTGTATTCCTTAAGTAATTGCTTGACTCCTCAGGTATCCATATCTATACTTGTACATACAATAGTAATTACAATATAAAGGTGGAAATCATGCAATTTGTAAATATTCGTGAATTAAGTCGAGCTACTTCAAAATATGTAAAAATAGCAAATGAGGATGATGAAGTTGTTGTTACACGTAATGGACATCCATATGCTATCTTACAACGAATTGATGAAGAAGAGCTTGAAGATTTTATATTAGCTAAACATCTTAATTTAACTAAAGATTTTAAAGCTGCTCGCACTGAATATAAAAAGGGGAAGACAGTAAACGCCAGAGATTTAATCAAGCAGATAGACAATGAGTAGCAGCATGGAATTTCATGTTGAATTCACTACCAGAGCTGTAAAAGATTTAAAGAAATTACCTTCGGACATACAGAAACAAATACTGAAAGAATCATTACGATTAGAAACTGAGCCATTTCAATTTAAAAATAAAGAGGCTTTTGCAAAAATATTTACATACTGTAAATAAAACTGTAAATCAGCGTCCCCTTTATTTTTTGCCAATCACTTTTGATCGAAATCAGGGGGTATTAATTAAAATCGGCAT
>JASFHE010000097.1:0-13752 GCA_050123415.1 Desulfobacteraceae bacterium
TTTGTGAAGATGTCCACTCTTCTTATACTGGTGACATTTTTCCTTCAAATACTCATCCATTGCGGCATAATGAATTCATTAGAGCTTGTTCTTGCCCCGATTGCCGCTGTATTCCACCTCCCGGGCGTCGTGATCACGCCTTTAAGTGTTTATATCGTAAGTCCGATTGCGGGAATCAGCGCCATGTCAGCATTATTAAAACAGGGTATACTTACGGAATACCATGCCATAGTAGCCATTCTTGCAGGCGGTTTTCTTATGGTGCCAATAGTCCGTTTGCGGGGTACTTTACCGCGTTATATTTCAATATTAGGTTGGAAGCACGGAACTCGTGTTATATCTATTACTACAGTTCTTTCCCTGCTGTCACGGGCGATTGTCTTAACTCTGGTTATACTGTTTTATAACTCTTTTTAACCAATACACCCCTGCAAGGTTATGGGCGGCTACCTTTGGGCACATGTAATAGAATATGCAGATCCTTTAGTAATATAAAAGAGGAGATCACCGGGAGATGAAATTTTCATTTTATTCAGTAATCATCCTTTTGTGCCTGTTTGTATTTTTTTATTATTGTTTTAGAGGGAAGGACAGGCAAGGCGAGCTAGCTGCAAATGCTGCCAATACAGGGATCAGTGATTCTTTAGGAAGAATTGTAAATCCGGCAAAACCTGTTGAAAAGATAATTGCACTGGGTAATTATCGCCTGGAGGCTATTAAGGTTCTTGGTGCCGGTGATAACGTTGAGGGCATAGATGCAAATTCAAAGGAAAACAGTTTTTATTATTTCCCCCGTTTAACAGGCAAACCTGTAGCAGGGACATGGAAAGAACCAAACTATGAAATCATTGCAAGCCTCCATCCTGACCTTGTAATCACTTCCGCGAATCCCGAACGGGTTATCAGCCTTGAAGAGAAGCTTAAACCATTTGGGATATCCCTGGCAGCCTTTGACTTTTTCAGGATCGACCGGATAAAGGAGGAGATTACAAAACTGGGCAATATAATAAATAGGTCATATGAGGCTGATCAGTATACTGACTGGATGGAAACATATGAAAAGATACTTTATAAGCATGTAAGAGAGATTGATGAAAATAAAAAGCCGAGCGTCTATATGGAATGGGGCAAAGAGGAGGGTAAAACATGGGGAAGAGATTCCAGCGGTCAGGCAATGTGTGTCCTTGCAGGAGGCAGAAATATTGCCTCAGAAGTATCAGTTCCTTCCATGGTGAGTATGGAGTGGGTCGCAGAACAAAATCCGGATATAATAATAAAGTGTATCAACCTGAAAAATAATCAATGGGGATGGAGCGGGACACGGGAGCCGGAGAGGCTGGTTAAGGAAATAAAACAACGGCCTGGCCTTGGTCTTACAAACGCTGTAAAAAATAACAGGGTTTATGTTATCTGTTCGGAGATAGCATGGGGGCCTGACAGTATTGTGGCGGCCGCCTATTGGGCAAAATGGATTCATCCCGGGCTGGAAATAGCGCCTGATGAAATTTACAGGGAATATGTTGAAGGTTTTATGAAAATCGAGTACCCGGAAGGTCTCATATTCGCGTATCCCTTAACAAGGTAATGATCTATACAATGAATTGTCTTGACTTATTTCAGGGTAGACATTAAAAATAATTTGAATATATTTCGGCAGAAGCCGATAACATTTGTATGTAGAGCGCATACTCTAAATAGAAGTATCCCCGATGAAAATTGACGGGTGTAAAATAAATAACCGAATATATAAGGCCACGAAGGTCCACGCTCGAAGAAGTGATGCGACCGCGTGGTCTTTTTTTATTTACATGAGAATATAACTTTATCCATGAGTAGAATTCAGAAAACGGAAGCGCTCAGAAAAGCTGAAGCTGTATCCAGGCTGAAAAAGACACTCTTTCCTGTAGTCGGGCTTGTTTTACTGATAATGCTGGCTATCCTGGCAACTTCATGGGGAGCCGCTTCCATCACTGCAGAGGACGTTGTAAAAGCCGTTATGGCAAAGCTTTTTCCCTTTTCAGGCGCCACTACAAGCAGGCTGGCCGATACAATCATCTGGAGTCTGAGATTGCCCAGGATCACAATGGCTATTGTTGCAGGGGCCGGATTTGCCATATCAGGGGCTGCAATGCAGGGAATACTTCGAAATCCTCTTGTAAGTCCGTTTACAATCGGAATATCTTCCGGGGCGGGATTTGGGGCTTCCCTTGCAATTATCTTGGGATTAGGATTTGTTGGAGCCGGTAAATACCTGATTATAGGTAATGCGTTTTTCTTCGCGATTATTTCCGCCTGCCTTGTATATGGTGTGGCGCGCCTAAGGGGCGTATCTCCGGAGACCTTAATCCTTGGTGGTATTGCCCTGATGTACCTCTTTTCCGCCTCAACATCACTGCTTCAATTTATCGCCACTGAACAGCAACTGCAGGGAGTTGTATTCTGGCTTTTCGGAAGCCTGTCTTCTGCTACATGGAGTAATCTGGCAATTGTAACCATAGTATTTATAATCTGTTTTCCTCTTTTACTAAAATATTCATGGGACCTCAATGCCCTTGCCACGGGGGACGATGTTGCGACCAGTCTGGGAATCAATCCCGACAGGATAAGAATGGTTGTTATGATACTGTCAAGTCTTATGACCGCCACTATCATATGTTTTACAGGTATTATAGGCTTTGTATGCCTTGTAGCGCCTCATATTACCAGGATGATAATCGGAAGTGACCATCGTTTTCTCATACCATTTGCGTCCATTATCGGCGCGATATTGTTGCTTGCTGCCGATACATTGGGGAGAACCGCGTTTGTCCCCACGGAGATACCGGTGGGTATTGTCACTGCTTTTATAGGGGTGCCCATGTTTCTTTATCTGCTGATCACCAGAAGGAGGCAATACTTTAAATGACTCTTAAGGTTAAAGACCTTTATTTCAATTATAATAAAAGTGAAGTGTTAAGGGATATCAACCTTGATGTTGAAAAGGGCGAGGTGGCTAGCCTTGTCGGGCCTAATGGCGCAGGAAAGAGCACTTTGCTGAAATGCATGAATCGCATATTAAGGCCGGATAAAGGGAATATTATGATTGACGGTGAGGATCTGGAAAACATGAGTTTGAAAAAAATGGCCTGCTTTCTTGGTTATGTGCCTCAAACCGCCTATCATACTTTTCCTTCCACCGTGTTTGAGACGGTGCTTTTAGGAAGGCGGCCCTATGTAAACTGGACAGTAGGTCCTGAAAACAGGGATATTGTTTATGAAATGCTGATCGCCATGAACCTGGATCATCTTGCATTGAGGCAGTTTAATGAAATTTCCGGAGGTGAACAGCAAAGGGCCCTTATAGCCAGGGCTCTGGCCCAGGAGCCGAGAGTCCTGCTGCTTGATGAACCGACAAGCAATCTTGATCTGAGGCACCAGCTTGAAGTTCTGGATCATGTCGTATCAATCGTTAAGGAAAAAGGTATTTCAGTTATAATGGCCATTCATGACCTGAATCTGGCCTCCCGGTATTCCGACCGTATAATATTCCTCAATAAGGGAGAGATACATATGAGCGGCACGCCTGAAGAGACACTTGTTTCAAAAAATATAAGAAAGGTCTATGAAGTAGAGACAATGGTAAACAATGATTCCGGGAGACCGCATATTGTTCCCGTGGGAGTTTCGGTGAATTAATGTCTTCAATGTACACAAATATATATCCTTTTTCAGCAATAGTCGGGCAGGATCAATTGAAACTGGCACTCATATTGAATGCGGTGAATCCGGCTGTGGGCGGTGTATTGATAAAGGGAGAAAAGGGGACTGCAAAGTCTACAACCGTGAGGGCACTTTCGGTACTCCTGCCCGAAATAAAGGTAAATGAAGAATGCGCTTATTCCTGTGACCCTGATGATGAGAAAGACCTTTGCGACAGATGCAGGCAGTATTCAGGCGAAGACAGGTCGATTCGGAGAAAGGCCCGTGTAATTACTCTGCCCCTGAATGCTACCGAGGACAGGGTAAGCGGCGGAATCGATTTTAATCTTGCAATAAGAAAAGGGGCACGTATGCTGCAGCCCGGACTTCTTGCAGATGCACACCGGGGCATACTTTATGTGGATGAGGTAAATTTACTTGATGACCATATAGTGGATATTATCCTTGATGCTGCAGGATCGGGACATAATGTAATTGAAAGGGAAGGAATATCATATTCTCATGCCTCCAGGTTCATCCTGGTGGGGACAATGAATCCGGAGGAAGGAGAGTTGCGGCCCCAGCTCCTGGACCGGTTTGGCCTGTGTGTTGAGGTGCAGGCAGTCGCTGACAAAGATAAACGTATCCTGACAATGGAAAGAAGGGAATCCTATGACACGGATCCATCCGGATTTATCGAAGAATTTGAGAAGGAGAATGCCGCCATAGCAGGGTCGATTGACGAAGCCAGGAAGAGGCTCTCCTGTGTCTCCATGCATGATCACCTGCGGGCATTATGCGCAGAGCTGTGCAATGAAAATAATGTGGCAGGACACCGTGCCGACCTGGTTATGGAGCAGGCCGCCAGGGCGCTTGCCGCCTACAGAGACCATCCCGAGGTTACTGAAGAAGATATCAGGGAAGTAGCCATTATGGCTCTTGTCCACAGAAAACGTGATGCAGCACCTCCGCCGCCTCCCCCGCCCCCACCAGAGCATGAACATGATCATGACCATGATGATTCTCATGAAGAAGAGGAAAATCCGGAACAGGAGGAGCAGCAGGAAGAATCTTCAAAGGAACAGCAGGCAGAGGATTCAACCCAAGAAGAGGCTCCGCCTCCTGATGAAAATGAAAATGACTCGGAACAGGAACCTGAAGAAAAAGAAAATAACCGGCATGAGGATGTATTAGAACAAATATTTGATGTGGGAGAGACCTTCAAAGTCAAAAAGTTTTCCGCTCCCAAGGACAGGGTCTTCAGGCGGGGTTCCGGAAGGAGGTCACGTTCCCGCATATCACAGAAGCAGGGCCGTTATGTTAAAAGCAGCATGGGAAGGGAGAGCGGGGATATTGCACTGGATGCAACATTGCGTGCGGCTGCCCCCTATCAGCTCAGACGGAAAAATGGAGGGGGGCTTTCTGTTATCCTGAAAAACGAAGACATCAGGGAAAAGGTCCGTGAAAAGAGGATAGGTAACTTCCTTCTGTTTCTGGTGGACGCCAGCGGTTCCATGGGCGCACGCGGCCGTATGGTCGCTTCCAAGGGTGCTATAATGTCCCTTTTACTGGATGCCTACCAGAAGCGTGACCGTATAGCAATGATTACCTTTCGAAAAGATGAAGCGGCAGTTAATCTTCCTCCCACCTCATCCATTGAGCTTGCAGCAAATCTCCTCAAAGAAATGCCCGTGGGCGGGCGCACCCCTTTATCTGCCGGGCTGGTCAGGTCCTATGAAGTGTTGAGGAACTATCTGATGAGAGAACCCACTGCCCGGCCCATTGTTATTATGGTGACTGACGGAAAGGCCAATGTTTCCCTTGGAGAAAAAAAACCCTTTGACGAGGCAATTGAACTTGCTGTCCGCATGTCCCTGGAAGAACGTGCCAGGTTTATTGTTGTTGATACGGAAAGTCAGGGGCTTGTCAATTTCGGGCTTGCCAGCAGGCTGGCCGGGGCCATGAACGCCCAGTATTTTAAAACCGATGACTTAAAAGCAGATACACTCATAAATATTGTAAAAGGAGAGGTATAAATGTCTAAAAGAAACATCTATCCCTTTACGGCGATAGTAGGCCAGGAAAAAATGAAGCTGGCCCTTGCCCTTAATATTATTAATCCTACACTGTCCGGAGTCCTGATCAGGGGAGAGAAAGGGACCGCAAAATCAACGGCCGTTCGTGCGCTGGCTGAAATATTGCCGGAGATTGAGGTGGTAAAGGACTGCCCTTTTCAGCTTGATCCCCATGGAAAACTGGATGTATGCAAGGAGTGTGTAAGGAGCGAATGCAGAGAAAAGATCCTTGCAGGCGAGGTGCCCGATATAAGCAGTCGCGGTATAAGGGTTATTGAGCTTCCTGTCGGGGCCACAGAAGATCGTGTCGTAGGCACCATGGACCTGGAGCATGCACTTAAGAAGGGCGAAAAGCGTATAGAGCCCGGCATACTGGCAGCGGCCCATCGCGGCATACTTTATGTTGATGAAGTAAATTTACTGGACGATCATGTGGTTGATGTGCTCCTTGATTCCGCTGCAATGGGTGTAAACAGCATTGAGCGTGAAGGAGTCAGTTTTTCCCATCCAGCCCGTTTTACACTAGTGGGGACCATGAATCCCGAGGAAGGCGAACTCAGACCCCAGTTATTGGACCGTTTCGGATTATGCGTAAATATAGAAGGGATTACAGATAAGGAGTCCCGTGTGTGGATTATGGAGCGACGGGCCGAGTTTGATGAAGAACCTGAAATATTTTCCATGAAATGGGAGACGGAATCCGAAACCCTTGTAGAAAAGATAAAATATGCCATGAACCTGTATCCTGAAGTGAGCATTGACCGTTCGCTTCTCTATGAAATTGCGGGATACTGCCTTGATGTAGGAGTGGATGGACACAGGGGAGATATTATTATCTTAAAGGCTGCCAAGACCCTGGCTGCCTACGAAGGCCGGAAAGAGGTCAATAAAAAGGATATCGACAGGGCCGCTGAACTGACATTGCCGCATCGTATACGTCGCCAGCCGCTTCAGGATATTGTGGTGGATGTGGAAGATCTGCGCCAGAAAAAGAGGGCGAATAGCCAATAGGCATTCATTCATGGTCAGCATGAAAAAAGCAGGTAAGGGAGACAGGATTAAAGAGACACTCTATGATTCGTATTGAAAAGCTGAAAAAAGACTATAGCGCAGTTACAGCTCTTAAAGGAGTTGACCTGGTAGTTGAAGAGGCCGAGCTGTTTGCCTATCTGGGGCCCAATGGCGCTGGCAAAACAACTACTATCAGGACACTGACAGGACTTACACGCCTGACAGCCGGAAAGGCGATGCTTAATGGCTATGATATCGAAAAAGAGCCACTTAAAGCCAAAAGTCAGTTCGGCCTGGTCCCGCAGCATAATAATCTGGATAGTGAATTGACAGTGTATGAGAATCTGTATATTCACGGCAGACTTCATCATATGTCGTGTGATCTGATAAAAGACCGAATAAAAAAGCTTCTTGGTTATATAGAGTTGGAAGATAAACGTGACACCTTCATTAAAAAGCTTTCCGGCGGTATGAAACGTCGGGTTATGATCGCCAGGGCACTTTTACATGCTCCTAAAATACTCTTTATGGATGAGCCGACAGTAGGCCTGGATGCCGGCATCAGGCGCCGTATCTGGGCCCTGATCAAAAAGATCCAGCAGGAAGGTGTAACAATATTTCTTACAACACACTATATTGAAGAGGCAGAGTTTCTGGCAGAACGTGTGGCTTTTTTAGACCGGGGGAAGATTGTTACCCTGGACACGCCGCAAAATCTGATGGAATCCATTGGCAGCTGGGCAATGGACACACTTGAAAAGGATGAGATGAAGACACTGTATTTTAAAACACAACAGAAAGCCAGAGACTTCGCTTCAGGGCATAAAAACGGGTTTGCCCTGCGAAGGGTGAATCTGGAGGACGCATTTTTAAAAATGACAGGGAAAAAAGTAAAATGATACAGGGCTGGACAGCAATCTATACCCGAGAAATACTTATATTGAGGCGAAAGCTATTCAGGCTGGCGAGTGCATGGTCGGTATCACCCCTGCTGTATATGATCGCTTTTGGATATGCTATGGGAAAAGGTGTTACCATTCAAGAGCATTCCTATATCGAGTTTCTTGTTCCCGGGCTTGCTGCCATGGCCAGTATGACCCAGGCCTTTGCCATTGGCAGTGAGATCAATATCTCCAGGTTTTACTGGCATATCTTTGAGGAGTTCCAGGCTGCGCCCATCAGCAATGCCGCCTATGTTCTGGGAGAAGTGCTTGCGGGCATGACAAGAGCATTGCTGGCAGGTTGTGTGATTCTTATCCTGGGGGCGGTATTCGGTGTTATTCTTCCATATAACATCTTTTTTTTGATTGCGTTTCTGTTGAATAGTTTTATTTTTTCTTCATTAGCAGTAGGAGTAGCAATGCTCGTAAAGTCCCACGCGGATCAGGCTATGATGAACAGTTTTATAATAACTCCTATGGCCTTTCTGGGCGGTACTTTTTTCCCTATTGACAACCTTCCGGGGTGGGCTCAAAAAATTCTATTATTGCTGCCGCTTACCCATACTGCTGATGCTATACGTAACTCCTGCTTCGGCATAATGCCTGAGATTGGTGACTATTTGATACTCTTATGTGTTGGGATATCAACATTTGTATTTGCAATTATGACTGTTAAGAAGGCAAGAGATTGACGATAATCAGGATGACTGCGATATAAAAAATATTCGGCTACACTTACATTTGAGCTTGAATAATTGTTTGCTTGGCAAAGGGATATAAAATGAGACTTTTTTTTACAGGATGTATTGTTTTTATAATGTTGAGCGCAGCCACAGTATGGCCGCATGGTACACATGGAGGTATTGTAAACTCCGATGGGTATCTTATAACCGCTAAATATGACGACGGAGAACCCATGAACTATGCAGAAGTGAATATTAATTCACCAGGCTCGGATATTCCTTTTCAAACCGGACGTACAGACCTGCTTGGTCATTTTTTATTTAAACCCAACAGCCCTGGAAAATGGGAGATTGAGGTCCTTGACGGTATGGGGCATCGTCTGGCTCTTGAATTAACTGTAGATGATAATAAAGTAGACAGCAGTGATAAAAAAAATGATTTGGAAAAAGGAGATATTAGACCTGTCTGGAAAGCTGTTGTTGGAATATCGGTTATTTTCGGTTTCTCTGGAATAATATACGGCTGGAGGGCAAAACAATTGAGCAATGCTGCAAATAGAGATGATACACATCACTCAGTATCCTGATGAGATAATGAGAGTAGTAAAAGAACCTTTGTTCCTAATAGCCTGAAAATCTACACAAAAGAAAAGAACCTGGTTGATCACAGAACCCTGTTTGAGATATAATATCTCCTGAAAAATAGCAGATATAAGTTTTAAGACTAATCGATAGAAAATAGGAAAGAACTTGACTTGTTTTTACGGCTTGGGTAAAACAATTTTATACTCACACAGCAGAAGCTGACTATTTGTATCTCAGAGCAAAATCCAAATAATTAATTAAAAAATCATTTTTATTTAGAATTAATCATATTCTGTATAAAGGCCACGAAGGTCATTTGTGTCAGGCATGATACGAAATCTCGTGGTTTTTTTATGGGCTTATCGACTTTGAGATCACTTTTAATATTAGTTCTCATGAATATGAATAATCATTCACAACCCAATAGGCTTTTAAGAACACTGGTTATTGTGTCAGCGGGAATACATTTTATTATTTTAATGCATATTGCCGGGATATACAATGGCAAGGCATTGGTCTTCATTGAACTTACGCTTGATAGTTTTTCAGGTCAACAAGTAAGAAATATTCCAAGACCTCGGCCAAGACCCAGAGAGCCTTCAAAGGTATATGATGTATCAAGACCGCCTGTCGATAACCGTCCCATATATAAAATGAAACAGGTGAAAATGGATACAATCAGCTCAGATTTTTCAGACGAACTTATAGAGGGTATAGGTGAACATGAAATACCATCTGTTCCGGGCATGGCTGTAAATGACTGGCGTGGGTTGATGCAAAGCAATTTCGATGAATTTCAAACGGCAAATGCTTATCTGGAGATGGTGAGGTACAGAATTGAAAAATATAAGCAATACCCCTCGTCCGCAAAGGCTGAACGAAGAGAAGGCCGGGTAACAGTTCGCTTCATTATCAGACGAAATGGCAGTGTAGAGGCTGTTATGGTGTTTAAATCTTCCAATAACAGAATGCTTGATGAAGCGGCCCTTGAAGCGGTTCGTAAGGCAGGACCCTTTCCTCCTCAGCGTTTTTTTGAAGAGGATGTTCCCATTGAACTAAGTATTGTATTCGAACTGACATGAAAGAGATTTGAAAAGTATATGTCAGCTATAAAAGGGAGGTGATAACGGAAAAGCTGAAGTAAAACAGTATAAGCAATAAGTGAGTGGAAGGCAGCCGTTCCTCGCCGGGATCTATTAGCTGCCTTCCTGAAAACCCCATAACCAGGGGGTGTTTCGGTTGTCATAATAGAGCGGAATCATGGGCTTGTCAAATGAGTGTTTCCCCGGTTTTATATCCAGGTCATTTGCACCCCTCTCCAGGATAGTCGAACATCCCCATTAAACGTGACTTTCAGTAAAACAACTACCTTAATACAGTGTTGTCTTTGGTGAAAAATATTCGTTTTAGAATGACAAGGAGCTAATAATGAAAAATCATTTTGAGCCGCTGGTTTGTTCAGGATTAATCTTAATAGTTTCAATTATGTTATTACATTCAACTGCATGGAGCGCAGAACCCAGTAAAGTTTTAAGACTTGAAGAAATAACAGTACGAGGCAAGTCAGGCAGTGTTTCACCTCCTCCGCCGTCTGCAACAATTATAGACGGGGAAGATCTTATTGATGATTATTTTGATAAACCTCTTTTTATAATGCAGAAGATACCCGGCGTTGCTGTCAGGGATTATGGCCAGGGAGCTGTTGCCAGCCAGTTTACCATGCGCGGCCTCAGACTGGGTCATAATACCGGTGCTGCACTGTTTATTGACGGTGTGCCCATTAATGAATCTACTTCCCATGGTGACGGTTATGCAGACTATAATCTGCTCATCCCGGAGGACATTGACTATGTAGAAGTAATAAAAGGCCCCTCATCGGCACTGTATGGTCAGTTTGCGCGGGCAGGGGTTATTAATATTGTTACCAGGCACAGAGGAAATTTCAGTCATTATAAATTCGGTTTCGGCAACTGGGATCGTCAAAGATTTGCAATGTCAACCGGGCGCGAAGAAGGAAAAATGAATACTGTTTTTGGTTTAGAACTCTCGCGATCAGAAGGTGCTACTCAAAATTCAGAATGGTTTAAAGGGAATGCAACCGCAAAAATCACATATGACTTCAATGATAGAATGGTGGGATCACTGGCTTTTAACTTTAATGCAACCGAGTGGGATCACCCTGAATATCTTACGGAAGATCAGTGGAATGCCGGAGAATACTGGAGCGCCCTGCCTCTGGGTGGTGGCAAAAGGCATCGCTATGGTATGAGTTCAAACTTGACCTATGATATTACTGACGACGATTTTATTAATTTTATGCTGTATGGCTATACAAGCAATCTTACCAGATACCGTGATAAAGAAACAAGGGTTGATGAAGAATACCATGACAGAGATATTTATGGCGGCAGCATAAGTTATTTAAAAAACAGTGTTTTTGCAGGTATGAATAATGCACTTACTGTGGGGATGGATGGACAGGTAGAATTAACCAATACCATCAAGGCTCAGAATCCCAGTCGTATTCAAAACGCAAGAGAAATTATTACTGTCGATGGAGATTCGACCCTGAATACCTTCTCAGTTTTTTTCCAGGATCAGCTTTCTCCCGCAAAATCCTGGAAGATTACCCTGGGAGGCCGATATGACCATATGGGAGGAGACCTTGATGACAGGCTGATAGATCAGGAAACCAGTATGGAGGAGTATGACATTTTCAGCCCAAAGGCAGGAATTGAATATATGCCGCTCGAAGGGTACACGTTTTTTACCACCTATGGAGAGGGATTTAGACTCCCAAGCGGACTCGATAAATTTTATTATCCCGATTTAACAGAAGAGACATACAAACAATATGAAGCAGGGGTAAAGCTCTCGGCAATAAAAAATCTGGTTGCGACTGTAACGGGATTTGTGCTGGACGTTGACAATGAAATCGTAACCGACGCAGCGGAAGGTACCAAGGTCAATCAGGGTGAAACAAGGCGTAAAGGAGTAGAGCTTGAAATGGATTACATTCCAATAAGAAATCTGCAATTTTACGGGAATGTATCCTACACGGATGGTGAATACAAACACTATATAAATAATGGCGTAGATTATTCCGGATCGGGTATTGAACTGGTATCAAAATGGCTCTACAGTTTCGGCGCCAGATGGAGACCCTCCCAGGGCTTTTATGCCGGATTTGATTACCGTTATGTTGGTGATGCTGACAAAGAGGCATATGCAGTGGATTTTACCGGGACCAGAAGAAAAACAATGGATTACTGGGTTGCAGATGCGCAGATTGGCTACAGATATAATACATATTCCCTGTCACTGGATGTAACAAATATATTTGATGAGCGGTATCCGAGTTATGAATCCGCCTCATCATATCGGACAGCAAATCCAAGAGGTGCATTTCTCACCTTGTCAATGAGTTACTGAATAATCCCGGTGACCTAACTTTTACATCGTGATTAAAAATAAACGCGGCAGAGACGAGTACTTGATTTCAAACGATAATAGAGGTCTTGAAAGATATAAATAAAGGAGATTATTATGCGTGAATTCAACAGAATACATTTTATTTTAGTTATTTGTCTTACATTGCTTTGTGGACTTTTTACTAAATCCTCTGCTCATGACATCTGGATTGAAGCTGATGATTTTACACCTGATTCCGGTAAGGGAATAAGTATTAAACTTGCATATGATCACAGGTTTCCCGCAATTGATATTCTGGAAGAAAAAAACCTTAAAGAAATATACATGCTGGATCCGGCAAGTAAAAAAATCAGCATTAAAAAGAGCTCTGAAACTGAGTATAAAGCAATAGAGCCTCCGAAAGAAAAAGGTGCTTATCTAATTGCTGCAGCTCAAAATGCCAGATTCTGGACTAAAACGATTGAAGGGTACAAAAGTGACCAATCCAGGAAGGCACTGGAAAATGTTATCAGTTGTACATATTCCCTTAAATTCGGAAAGGGAATTATTAACCTGGGAACAGAAGATGGAAAATCTCTTTTTCATCCGGTCGGTCATGATCTTGAAATCGTACCAATGGCAAACCCGGCTAAACTGCATCCCGGTGAAATTTTACCTGTTCAGATATTGCTGAAGGGAAAGCCTCTGGCATCAAGTTTTGTTTATGCCACATACAAGGGATTTTCGACAGAAAAAGACACATACGCCTTTACAACCAAAACAGACTCAGAAGGGACAGCAAAGATAAAAATACTGAAGCGTGGTATTTGGCTCGTCGCAACCTCCTATTCGGAGGATTATCCTGATCAGGGAGAATGTGACACAAGTAAATATTCGGCTACCTTGACCTTTGAATTAAAATAATCATTTAGGCTTGACATTAGATGTTGTATCGAATTAAATATATTATCCGAATGAAAGCATTATGAAGATGCTGTAAATAATTTAAAAAAAAACTTGTTTATAAAGGCCACGAAGGTCGGTGATGGTGAATCACACCCTTTTGTGGCTTTTTTATTTAAAGCTAAAACTTTATTATACATATAATAAATATAATTCAGAAAGTGTAATCGATTGTCTAAACAAATTTGTGTTATTGACGGACAGGGAGGCGGGATCGGTGCCACTGTCATAAAGTATATAAAAAATGTTCTTGGTGAAAAGGTGACAATGATCGCCCTGGGTACAAACGATACGGCAAGCGCTGCTATGTTGAAGGCCGGAGCCAGTCTTGCTGCAACAGGTGAGAATTCGATATGCAGGACTGTGAATGACGCGGACATCATAATAGGTCCCGTGGGAATAACA
>JASFHE010000098.1:0-13646 GCA_050123415.1 Desulfobacteraceae bacterium
AGTGTAAAGACAATGGTAGAAGCTTACTCTGGAACAATTGATGTTCAATCAGATAAAAACAAGGGGACAACAATTACTATCTGTCTTCCGGCAAAATCAGGACATAATTTCCATATGTCGGAAAAGAGCCGTTAGTATTTTTTATACTTTGTCTTCACTCATATTAAGGCAAAGAGATGGATTTTTAACTTAAAATGCTAAGGAGAAGAAGGTAATGGCAATACTAGTTGCTGAGGATTCGCCTGTTTCAAAAGAACTTTTAAAAAAAATACTTAATAAATGGGGCTTTGATGTCTTGGCCGCAGATGATGGACTCGAAGCTCTCGAAATTTTTAAAAATAACGACATACGAATTGTTATTGCAGACTGGATGATGCCCAACATGGACGGCATCAAACTATGTGAAGAAATCAGGAAATTTATTAAGAGTTCCTATGTCTATATAATCATCGTAACAGCAAAAGATAAAATTACCGATATAAATGACGCCCTTGCCAAAGGAGCAGATGATTTTATTACCAAGCCTGTCAATTTTGAAAGACTAAAGGTTAGTATAAAATCAGCGCAGCGAATAATATCCCTTTCAGACAACCTAAACCGTGAAATTATACAACATGCCAGGGCATCTGAAAGGTTGAACTCAATTTTAAAGTATTCTTCCGATATTATTTACACGCTCGATTTAGATGGTAACTTTACAAGCGTAAATAAAGTTGCAAGGGAACTTACCGGTTATACAGAAAAGGAACTGCTTAATATCAATTTTCGTGACTTTATCCCTCAGGAAAATCAGGCTGAAATCATTGATGTGTTTAGCTCCATCGTCAGGAATGGAAACATCCTTAAAAATTATCCTTTTAAAGTAATCATAAAGGACGGAACCGAAAGGTTCTTTGAAACAAGTGTTGGAGCTATAAGTAATGGAAAAGAAATAACAGGATTTCAGGGCAGCTCAACAGATATTACTAAACGTGTGAATGCAGTGAAAGCACTTCAGGAAAGTGAAAAACAAAATCGCATGCTGATTGACAGCATGAAAGAAGGATTATTAAAGCTGGACGAAAATGGCATACTGACCTTTGTAAATAACAGAATTTGTGAAATGCTTGGATATTCAAAGGAAGAACTCATTGGTAAACATGTCAGGATGCTTCATGAAAAAGAAGATGAAGAAAAAATAGAAAAAAGAAAACAACGAAGAATGCAGGGATTAAGCGATTCATATGAAGTTAATCATATAAACAAACAGGGGAAGATAATTCCTACTATTGTCTCAGCTACACCAATATTCGATTTAAATGGAAACTATGAGAGTACTGTTGCGGTTATTACAGATATATCAGCAATTAAAAATGCCGAACAGGAAAGAAAAGCAATCGAAGTGCAACTTCGACAATCCGATAAAATGGCGTCTATTGGCCAACTGGCAGCAGGAGTGGCACACGAGATAAATAATCCGATAGGATTCGTAAGTAGCAACCTTAATACATTAGCTATTTATATTAAAGACTATAATATTCTTTTAAACAAGTATCACAGCCTCATGGATAGGATGGAGCAAAACGGACTGGCCGATCATACAGATAGTATGAATGAGATAAAGGATATGGAAAAGCGCATTGACATCGGCTTTCGCATGGATGATGTAGCCAGCTTGATTGAAGAAAGTTGTGAAGGTACAGAAAGGGTAAAAAAGATAGTCCAGGATCTTAAGGATTTTGCCCATCCGGGTGAAGACAAGCCCCAATATACAGATATTCACAAATGTATTGAATCATCCCTGAATATTGTATGGAATGAAATCAAGTATAGAGCACAAGTGATAAAGGACTATAGCACTCTTCCTGAAATACTTTGTTATCCCCAGCAACTGAATCAAGTGTTTGCCAACCTTTTTGTCAATGCCGCACAAGCCATCAAAAATGAGGGAGAAATAAAAATAAAGACGAGTTTCTCGGATGAAAAAATTGAAATCAAAATAAGTGATAATGGTTCCGGAATATCAAAAGAAGATATTTCCAAGGTGTTTGATCCCTTTTTTACTACAAAGGATGTTGGAGAAGGTACAGGTCTGGGCCTTAATGTAGCCTATAATATCATCCAAAAACACAACGGTGAAATTACAGTAAAAAGTAAAGAAGGGCATGGTACAACCTTTATTATAACTCTACCGGAAAACAACACGGATGAAAGCTTGAATTCAAATAAGTGAAATATTGGCTCCGATTAAGGAGGTATCTGATTAACCTTCAAATAAGTAAAAATGGAAGAGCAAATAACAATTAAAACCGGACAGAAATTCCCTGCTTTATCATTCCTTTTATCTGAAGTTTTTGATAATGCCCTGGTCGCTATTATTATTGCTGATATGGTTCCAGTTATTAAATATGTAAATACTGAGTTTTCCCGACTATTTGGTTATACACGTGAAGAGGCAATAGGGAAGCGGATTACTCAACTAATCGCAGTTGATGAGAATTCTGATAGACTCAAAGAAGTAAAAAATCAAATAGACTCAGGTGGACGTGTTGAGTATGAGACATTGCGCCGAACCAAAGGCGGACGAATTATACCGGTATATGCCAGAATATCTCCTATAATAATCAATGGTGAAGTTATCGGGGGATATTCATTTTATACTGATATATCAGGTATAAAAGAAGCTCAGGGTGAACTGGAAAAAATCAATCAAGAGTTAGAATCAAGGATCGAGGAACGAACAAAAGAGCTTAAGGAAAGTGAAGAAAAATATCGTACTACAATTGAAAATTCCAATGATGGAATAGCAATACTTCAGGATAATAAACACGTATATGTAAACTACAGTTTTGCACAAATTTATGGGTATGGCTCTCCTAAAGAGGTTATAGGAAAAACTCCAAATGATCTCATTCATCACCATGATCTTGTAAATATAAGAAAGAAAGGAAGACAGAGGTTGAAAGGAGAAATCGGGAGCGAATGCTATGAACATCGGGGGATTAAAAAGAATGGTGAAATAATCCATGTAGAAGTATCCGTGACAAAAATAACACATGATGGTAAACCCGCTGCCCTTATTTCTTCCAGAGACATAACAGAACGAAAAGAGGCAGAGAAAAAACTTGAAAAAGCTTATTCGGAATTAAAAGACGCACAGTCAAGAATTATTCAGCAGGAAAAAATGGCGTCAATAGGACAACTGGCGGCAGGTGTGGCACACGAGATAAATAATCCGACAGGTTTTGTAAGCAGCAACCTTAATACATTATCTGTTTATCTTAAAGATTATAATATCCTTTTAAACAAGTATCGCAACTTAATAAATAAGATGGAGCAAGATGGACTAACTGCTAACCATACAGATAGTATGAATGACATAAAGTCTATGGAAGAACGCATGGACATCGACTTTCTCATGGATGACGTCGTCAGCCTGATTGAAGAAAGCCGTGAAGGCACTGTCAGAATAGAAAAGATAGTCCAGAATCTTAAGGATTTTGCCCATCCGGGTGAAGACAAACCTCAATATACGGATATTAATATGTGTATTGAATCAACCCTCAATATTGTGTGGAATGAAATCAAATACAAGGCACAGGTGATAAAAGATTACGCCACCCTTCCTGAAATACTTTGTTATCCCCAGCAACTGAATCAAGTCTTTGCCAACCTTTTTGTCAATGCCGCACAAGCCATCAATAATGAGGGAGAAATAAGGATAAAGACGAGTTTGTCCAATGAAAACATAGAAATTAATATAAGTGATACTGGTACCGGAATATTAAAAGAAGACATCCCCAAGGTGTTTGATCCCTTTTTTACTACCAAGGAAGTTGGGAAAGGTACAGGTCTAGGCCTCAATCTGGCATATAATATTATTAAAAAACACAATGGTGAAATTAAGGCAATAAGCAAAGAAGGACATGGTACAACGTTTATTATTACATTACCGGTAAACAATACGGATGAAAGCCTGAATTCGGATAAATAACATATGGTCCTCAATCAGGATGGTACTCAAAAAACTTTTAAATGAGAATAAAATGGAACTAAAATACAAACATTCAATTCTTGTAGTAGACGATGATATTCCGATTACCAAATCACTTCACAGGCTATTCCGGAAAGAAGGCCTGGATGTAATCGAGGCAAACAGCGGACAGGAAGGCCTAAAAATACTAAAAAATCTGGAAAAACCGATATCGGGAATTATATCTGATCAGCGTATGCCTGAAATGACAGGTTCACAATTCATGTTGGAAGCAAAAAAAATTGCACCTGATGCATTCAGAATATTGCTCACCGGTTATTCAGATATCAAAGCTATTATTGAAGCCTTAAACATGGGTGGAATCCATAAATATATTACAAAGCCCTGGAAAGATGCTGAGCTTGTATTGCAGGTACGAGAATCTCTTAAGCATTATGAACTTATTCTGGAAAATAAGAGGCTGAATAATATAGTAAAAAAACAAAATAAAGAATTAAAGGAAATTAATAAATCTCTTGAACAGAAAGTTGAAGAGAGATCCAAAGAAATAAAGAAAAAAAACCGCGAACTTGAAGATAGTCTGTATAATACTGTAAGGGCGTTTGCATCACTGATAGACAACAGTGCGCCGGCTATGGAAGGTCATGGAAGACGTGTCAGTCTTCTCTCCAAACAGATAGCCCATTACCTCAATCTCTCCGATACTGAAATCATTAATGTCGAAATTGCAGCATTATTACATGATATCGGAAAGATAGGTCTTCCTGAAAAACTATTTACAATTGATGAATCAAAAATGACTGAAGAAGAAAAAGAAATTTACCATAGACATCCAGAGGAAGGACAGGGAGTCGTCAGGTTTATAAACAAGCTAGATCATGTCGGACTAATCATCAGGTCCCATCATGAGAGATTTGATGGCAGGGGCTTCCCTGACCAGCTTGAAGGTGATGTCATCCCATTAGAATCACAGATTATCTCGGTATCCGACAGATATGATAAGATAGTAAATCTTGGGATCGATAGAGAAAGAAGTATCAAAGATTATATTGAGGATCGAAATATAACGTATGACCACATTCCGAAAGATACTCTTCTTAAATCTGCCGCACTCTTTTATATAAAAAAGAATTCATTCAGTGAATTCTCTCCTGATGTGGTGAAAGCATTGCTGAGTATTACAGAAAAACAGGGAATTCATGATGAAGACGAAAAAGAAATACAAATTAACGAAATTTCCGTAGGGATGGTACTGACAAGATCTCTGTATACAACAAATGGCAGATTTTTGTTACCCTATAATACAAAACTAACGCCTGATCTTATAAATAAACTTAAAGCTCTTCATTCCCGCAATCCTATAATGGGCAGTCTGTTTATAAAAAAGTAAGAATTAAAAAGGAAAAAATTATGGATAATAAAGAATTAAAACGTCATCTGGATAAGATTGAAAATCTGCCTACACTTCCGACAATCGCCATGGAGGTTAATAGTCTATTACAGGATTATAATACATCCATAATAAAACTCAGCAATGTAATAGAAAATGATCAGGCAATTGTTGCCAAGATATTAAAACTGGTTAATTCAGCATTTTTCGGACTCAGATCAAAAGTCGGGAATATCCCTCATGCTATTACTCTTTTGGGCTTTAACACTGTCCGGAACGCCGTTATTTCAGTATCGGTTATAAAGGTACTATCGGATGTTTCAGATATGGAAGGATTTAAAGTAAACGATTTCTGGATTCATTCTGTTTCAGTTGCGGTCGCCAGTAAACAAATAGCGGACACAACACGTATCCATAATCCGGACGATTGTTTTATTGGAGGTCTTCTTCACGATATTGGAAAATTAATCTTAGTGAATAATTTTGAATCTCTTTTCAATGAAATATGGAGACTAAAGAAAAAGGAAAATATTTCATTCTTCGAAGCTGAAAAAAAGATCGGTACAATGAATCATGCTCAAATCGGCGGATATCTAGCATCACGATGGAAGCTTCCTGCAGCTTTATCCGACACAATCACCAGGCATCACTCGCTATCCAAAATGGCCATTGACTCTGAATTATTAAAAATAATTCATTCTGCAGATATTATGATAAACAATCTGGATTCCGAAAAAACAAATCTACTTGAGAATACTAATATTCCTTCTGATATATCAGATAAAATAAGAGGAGGCTGTCAATCACCGGATATATGGTTTAAAGCATTGTTAACAGAAATTGAAGAAGCATGTCGTTTCTTTACAGAAGGAGAAAATACCGGTGGATAGCAAATATACGATACTGGTTATCGATGATGAAGAGTTCATTTTAAAAAGCCTCAAACGATTATTACGCATGGACGGGTATAATATTCTCACAGCATTGAGCGGTGACGAAGGATTTGAAATATTGAAGGAAAATGATGTTCAGCTCATTATCTCTGACCAGAGAATGTCAGGGATGAGTGGGACAGATTTTTTTGAAAAAGTTAAAGATGATTTCCCGGATGTCATCAGGACTATCCTTTCCGGATATACGGATGTTGATTCGATTACAGAATCAATAAATAAAGGTCATATCTTTAAATTTTTTTTAAAGCCATGGAATGACAATAACTTAAGATTAGAAATAAAACACTGTATTGATCAGTATGAATTGATTAAAAAAAACAAAGAACTGGATGAAATTTTAATTAAAAAAAATAAAGAACTGGAAACAATAAATAAAGAATTAAAAAGTATTAACGACAAGTTAGAGTCAATAGTAAAAAAAAGAACCAAAGACCTCGAAATACAAAACCAGGCTCTTGAATTATCCAGGGCTATTTTCGAAGATATGCCACTTGCCTCATTAGGTATCAGTTCGGATGGCATGATTGTTATGTGTAACAAAAAGGCATTAGCTATTACCCATGATAATGCAGGCTTTGAGGTAGGTAGAAATATCTCTGAATATATACCGGACAATGCCAAACAAATGGTTGATAATGCAATAAATAACGAGGATACCGAAGCAATCGAGCAATGTTCCATTATGGGGAAAAATTATAAAATATTAATTAAACCACTCTCAGGACAATTTAAGGGAAAAGGTGCTACCATTATATTAGTTTAAAACTTTCAATTGTATCTTGATGAAAGGGAAACAAATGGCTCAATTTCAATCTTACGAGAAAGATATTGAAGTAACCGGACAGGCTGTTCTTGCCTTTGTGGAAGGTATGGGAATCGACTCCCAAAAGGCTTTACAGGTGTTAAAAAAAAACGGATTGACAGATATCAAACCGGAAAAATGGTATTCTCATCAGTCTCTTCTAAATGCTTTCAAACAAATTGCAGAGACTGTTGGCCCACATGCATTGTATTCCATGGGTACGAAAATTCATGAAAATGCAAAATTTCCCCCCGGATTAGATTCGCTTGAAAAAGCGCTAGAATCAATCGATATAGCCTATCACATGAATCATAGAGGCGGAGAAATAGGCAATTATAAATTATATAAATCTCCCGACGGCGGCTTTTATTTTAAATGCAATAATCCATATCCCTGTGAATTTGACAGAGGGATAATCGAGGGATTAGCGAGAAAATTTACTACTGAGGGACATTTCATAAAGGTCAAACATGACGACTCCGCTCCATGCCGCGACAGGGGCGACGACTTCTGCACTTATTATATTGAAATATTTTGATAAAGTCTCCGGTTGAAGAATTATCAAAAAAGAACGGATTTTATTGCTAATATAAGTTCATCTCTTGAGAAAGGTTTCTTAAGCGAATAAGAAGCACCGATTATTTTGGCGATTTCTAAACACGAGGTTTTACCTATTTTCCCGCCTCCTGACATTGCAATAATCTTGAGTAAAGGATATTTTTTATGTAATTCAGATATAATCTCAATCCCTTCTCTTCCCGGCATATACACATCGGTAATCAAGAGGTCAATCGCATTCTCATCTATAAGCTTCGCAACCTCCTTGCTGCTCGAACTCGTATATATCTCATATTTATCTTTTAAATCCATCAAATCACGTTTCATCGAATTAAGCATTGCCGGCTCATCATCAATAATTAAAATATGCTTTTTCATAATATCTCCCATCCATACTTTTTAATTATAATGAAAAAAATGTTGACTTTAAAGTATTAATTCACACTAAAGCGTCCATTAATAATGATACATTATGGCTATTGATCAACAATTAGAACAGGCTAATGTCTTTCAGGGCTTAATTGAATTGATTTCCATCTGGGGCACAAGCGCCCTGCTTACCTCTTTTAAAGCAATATCTTTTTTCAATCCAAACACGGCTGACTGCCTGATATCCCTTGAAGACGCACCGATCAGAACTTTATATTCCCCTGCTTCAGCCATCCATGAAGAGGAATCAGTATCAAAACTTGCGAGACTGCGCCCGGTCAGGGTAAATGTCATTGTTTCGGATTCACCGGGTTTTAGAAGCTTCGTTTTCCCGAACGCCTTCAGTTCTTTAACTGGCTTATTAATTTTTTTGGCAGGAGCTGAAAGATAGACCTGGACAACCTCACGCCCCGGCACATCCCCTGTATTTTTTACATCTACTGACAGGACGACTGAATCTTTAAAATCGGTGGAGCCAAGTTTTATGTTGCTGTATTCAAATGCAGAATAAGAAAGACCATATCCGAACTCATAGGCAACCGGGACATCAAAAGAATCATAATATCTATAACCCACATATATGTCATCTTCATATACGACCCTTGCCGGAATCCCTCTCAAAAACGGGAGTAATTCTTCATTTGCCTTTTTCTGTTCCTCTGTCATGGGCAATTCAACTCCCGGAAAGTTCTGTCCGGAAGGAACATCATCATAGGATATCGGAAATGTTGAGGTCAGTTTCCCTGACGGATTCACCATCCCGCTCAAAATATCCGTTATGGAATTACCGGTCTCCTGGCCGGGCTGCCAGGCAAGCAGTATTCCGTCAGGATATTCTCTCCAGCTTGCTACCTCGATTACTCCGCCTATATTGAGGACGACTACTGTCTTTTTGTTTCTGGCCTTAAATTCGGCACTGACATTTTTAATAAGGTCTTTCTCATCTTCCGTCAGATAAAAATCCCCCGGCTCTGCCTTTCTGTCACCGCCTTCACCTGAATTGCGGCCTATTGTGATAAGGGCTGCATCCATTGCACCCGCAAGCCCTTTAACAGTATCGATATCCATTTTCATTTCAGGTATCGGCGGAGGACCAAAGAAAGCCATTGCAGGTTTTTCCTGATTTTCTTCCGCTTCCTTAATGTATTTAAGATACAAATCCATGACATCGGCATCAATCGAGTAACCCGCGTTTTTAAGCCCGTCGATAAGAGACACGCTGTAACCCTCATTAACATCACCGCTTCCCGTACCGCCGGTAATTATTTTATAGGACGACTTACCAAAGACAGCCATATTTTTAATTTCCTTTGAAAAAGGAAGCGCCCTGCTATTGTTTTTTAAAAGGATCATCCCGTCAGCAGCCGCTCTTCTGGCCACTTCTGCGTTTTTCCTGAGTTCAGGTTTGTCCGAATATTTATAACCATTGAATCTCGGGGTTTTAATTATGATGCTGAGAATCCGTTTAACATTCCTGTCCAGTATCTTTTCATCGAGCTTGCCTTCCCTGACAGCCTCAACAATCTCCTTTGACTGGTCTCTGTTTCCGGGCATCAACAGGTCATTACCTGCCTTCATCCGGGCGACAACATCACTGCCTCCCCCCCAGTCTGTCATTACATAGCCCTTAAAGCTCCAGTCATCCCTGAGTACCTTTGTTAACAGATCATGACTTTCTGATGTATAGATTCCATTTAGTTTGTTATAAGAAGACATAACCGTCCATGGATCGGCTTCCTGCACTGCTATCCTGAATCCTTCCAGATAAAGTTCCCTTAATGCCCTTTCGCTTACAATGGTATCAACCATATTCCGGTTTGTTTCCTGGTTATTTGCGACATAGTGTTTTATTGAAGTACCAACTCCCTTTGCCTGAATTCCATTGACTATGGCAGCAGCCATCTTGCCGGTGAGGAGAGGATCTTCTGAATAATACTCAAAATTCCTGCCGCACAACGGATTTCTGTGCAGATTCATGCCCGGACCAAGTATTGTGTCGGCCCCATATTCAAGGACTTCATTCCCCATTGCGCTTCCTACATTTTTAACAATCTCCGTGTCCCAGGTTGAAGCCAGGAGTGTAGCAATCGGAAACGCGGTACAGTAATATTTACCGGTTTCACCTTCCCTTTCAGGATTGATCCTCAGACCTGCAGGTCCATCTGCTACAACCATTGTTGTGACACCAAGCCCGGGAATCTCTGCTGTTCTTCCTGCTGCTCCGGGAACAAATTTTTTAATTCTTTCAACCATGGCATCATATTCCGGATCAGGCTCTTCACTTTTCCCTTCCAAGGCACCAAAAGGATTATCACCTTCGGGCAGGTCTGCCAGAAGGGAAGGAGGGATATCCATACCTGTACCACAGACCAGCAACGCTTTTTCCTCGAGGGTCATTGAGGCGATGATTTCAGCAATACCTGACTTTCCAAGTTTTGGCTTTTCATCTGGTTTATCCCCGCAGGCACCGGCCATAAGGCATAGAGTAAATAAAAAAGACAAAATAGATGACCTCCAAATGTTTGTGTACATCATCCCCTCCCGATTTTTAATGAATACTCTTTACAAAGAATTGGTACGAATTTTTCTCAGTTTATAATTTGAAATGTTTGTAGATTCTTGGTTTTTTCTTTATTATATAATTCATCCTTCAAATTAAAACAAGGAAAATTTTTAAAAGATAAACTACCCCGCCGCGAGCAGCGGGGTAAAGACGAGACTTATTCCCAACCGGTAGTGAGTCCGGTTCCTGCCGAGTAATATCCGATTGCCTCAATCTCATAAATCTTACCATTGCGTATTTTAAAGATATGAGCAGCGGGGAGTTCAAAAGGCCCCCACTCGTTGGCGAATTCGGTGATTCCCGGTACACCGGTAATTTTCATCACCTTGGGTTTACCACTGTGACGAAAAATGGAAAAGACGAATACCAGGCCTTTTTCTTCGTCAACAGCAAAGACGCGCCGGTCTGTTATATCGGTAATATAACTCAAACGCCCCGTATCGAGTTGATCCGCGCATTTGTATGTACTGAATATATCCACTCCGGACTTTCCTGTCTGATCATTGGCTGCAATACCGCCGTTTTCCCTGCGCTGGCACTCATCGGCAAATGGTGCAACATCACCGTTGTCCTGTAATATAGCGTCATAATAGGAGTCGGCGATCTCAATCATCCTCTCACGGGAAATACGTTCCATTTTGGGCTGGCGTTTAAGCAGTGCCGGACGTACTTTTGACATGTTTGGGTTCAGGGGTTCACCTTCTTCATTGTGGATAACAAGATGGTCTATCTTAGCTATCCGGTGATTTTCTATCTTGAGACGTATTGCAACAATGGTTGGATTCTTATTCTCTTCAATTACTCCCAAAAATGCGACCTCATCTGCAGCTTCGTCTGCGACAATGATTTTGAAATCAGCAGGACCATCACTCGCGGTCTTCCACAGTCCCTCACCAATGGGAATCTTTTTGTTGTTTTCCACAAGAATCGCGTTCTCTGCCAAGGGAATAACTGTCGGATCATTCTCTCCCAGGGCATCGAGATACTGATCCATTATCTTTTCCAGGCAGTCACGGGTGCAGCTCCATCCGTCCGAGGCATGGTAGGGCATACCAAGGGAAGCCATTGCTTCAATCTCATAGATTTTGCCGTTTCTGATCTTGTAAATATGCCCTGCCCCTACATTAAATTCTCCCCATGAATTCGGGCTTTCGGTTACACCCTGCACATTTTTTATGGGAAGGGGATCGGGTTCACCATCGTGGTTGAACATGGAAAAGATCATAACAAGACCCGTCTCCTCATCTATGGCTACCAGGCGACGCTGATTAATGTCCGATATATAGCGCATGACTCCGGTACTGAGCTGTGGTCCGCATTTCATCCGGCCAAAGGCAGCCATGGCGCCAAAAGTGGTCTCAGAACCCTCAGGAACAGGCGCCTGATTATTTGCAGATGCAATACCGCCTTCATGCCTCTGGCATTCTTCAGCAAAGGGAGCTACATTCCCATCACTCTGTTCGATCGCATCGTAGTAAGCGTTTGCAGCCCTGAACATCTCTTCCCGGGAAACCCTTTCTGACGGATCCAGTTTCCGGATCAGGCCCGGGCGCGGTTTTAAGAGACCGTCAGGCATAGGATCACTGATCTGCCTCCATATCATATGATCGATCTCTGTAATTTCATTGTTTTCCAGTTTCAGGCGGATACCCAGTTGAATCGGTTTTCCTTTTTCCTGGAGAAGTCCCATATAACCTATCTGACCAAGCACAGGATCAGCGACGTAGATTTTATAGTCTGTCATTCCGGGACCGGTTGCGTTTTCCCACAGTCCTTTTCCTATTGGTATTACCTCGGTGTTCTCCACCAGCTTTACATTTTTTGCAAGCGTCACACCGGAAGGATCATGTTTTACCAGGGCATCAAGATATTGATCCATCACTTTGATCAGGTCTTCCCGGTTGTATTCACCGGAAGCCGATGTTTTTGAACGATATAAATGGGAAGAACAAGCCGAAAACAATGCTCCGGAAATAAATATAAAACAAAAAAGAATAATTACTTTTTTCATGGAATGCTCCTCTTGATAAAAAACCCTCCCATAACCAGTTATGGGAGGGTATAAAATTTACTGTTCCCAGCCGGTTGTTATTCCGTGCTCAGCCATATACCCGATAGCCTCAATTTCATATATCCTGCCATTCCTTATCTTATAGATATGGGCCGCCGGCAGATCAAATTTACCAAAACTGTTAGGGCGTTCAGTTACTCCATCCACACCTTTGATTTTCAATACCTTCGGTTCTCCTCTATGTCGAAATATTGAAAAGGCAAAGACAAGTCCTTTCTCTTCATCTACAGCAAAAACACGCCTGTCAGTGACTTCCGAAATATAACTCATGACTCCGGTACTGAGCTGCTCATTGCATTTCATCTGTCCGAATGCAGCCATAGCCTGCATCATCTCATCTGCATCATCAGGAAGAGGTTCAGGATTATTGGCAGTGATCATCCCGTTTTCACGCCTCTGGCATTCATCTGCAAAGGGGGAAACATCGCCATTGTCCATTACAATAGCCTCGTAATAGGAGTTGGCAATTTCTTTCATCTTCTCACGTGAGATACGCTCCATCTTGGGCAGACGCTCAAGCAGCGCCGGCAGTACCTTTGCCATGTTGGGGCTCAAAGGTGCGCCATCTTCATTGTGAACAATAAGATGATCAATCTTTTTTATTTCGTGATTTTCTATCTTGAGCCTGATAGCCGCGATAGTAGGCTTATTGTTCTCTTCAATTACGCCCATAAAAGCAACCTCATCCGCAGTCTCATCAGCAACTATGATTTTAAAATCAGTCGGCCCGTCACTTGCGGTTTTCCATAATCCCTCGCCAATGGGAATCTTTTTGTTATTTTCCACAAGAACTGCATCTTCCGCTAATGGAATAACAGTAGGATCATTCTCTGCGATAGCATCAAGATACTGATTCATTATATTTTCCAGACATTTTCTGTTACAGCTCCAGCCGTCACCGGACTGA
>JASFHE010000099.1:0-13642 GCA_050123415.1 Desulfobacteraceae bacterium
CTGCAGGTGAAGTCTTTTCGGAAGGGCGCGGATATGAAGGGTGTGAATAGCGCTGTTTTTCAGGCATGACAGCAGCGCCTCCGGATGTGTAATCTTCTTTGATGTGCTTTTCCGGCTTTATATGATCATTGCTTTCCGTTTCCGTGGAAGGTGTATCTCCTGTATTCCCCGGCGCCTGTTGTGAATCTGTCGGTCCGGAAACCTGTATATCCTTTATATGCCCCGGTGAAGCACAGCCGGACATAAGCAGCATGAAAAAAGAAAACACCGGTATTGCATGGAAGAAAACATTCTTTATACGGGATATTGCCCTGTTACTTAACAATACTTTTTTTATTACGGAAGAAAACGCTGTCATTTCTTTTCCCCCATAAGCGGAACCCATATTTCTTCATTGTTTTCAAGGATAATAAGAACGCCATGTCCTGTAATATCCCTGACAGTAAAGAGCGTCATCCACCGGTGTGATGACTCATCACGGCCGGGTTTGGGTATGGAAACGGTCATTCCGGGCTCAAACATCACTACTCCTTTAAAATTTTCAAGGTTGAGTTCGGCTATTGCAGCCTTTTTTTTATCAGTCTCGATTATTCCTGTTATACGAACCTCCGGAGGTTCTACATTGCCCATCTGCCGTTCGATTTCATCGGGAATGGACATCGGGTCACGGCTTTTCAGGCCCTTTTCAGGATTAGCCCTGTTACTGCTGCTGTTCAAAGAGCCCTCCTTTGCCTGTATGCCTTCGGATAATTCATTCTTATCAGTATCTGTTTTTTCAGCTGAAACTGCATTACCGGCATCACACAGGCAGACTGCCAGTGTCAGGAACAGACAAACGGATATTACCGTTACATTCCGGAGTTCTCCGGAATACTTAAAAATAGTATTAAATGGAAAAATAGCTGGCATGATATTCACCGATCAGTTTATTATGTTTATATTGCGATATGTGTTGATAGATATATCGATGTGTAAAAAAATCTCCCCAAAAAATATAGGATTTTTTGGGAGTCCTGAGCTCTTTCAGCTCCCGGAAACAAGGGTTAAAAAGATACCAAAATATACCGGAAAGGGCCGGATATATTTTCCAGATATATCTATAGGGTCAACTTCATTTATCAATTGATGAAATAAAACTTAAAAAACTTTCGTCATTCAGTTCTTTTGTCATTTCATCCATGAAAACGAGGAATTTATTGGAATATTTCCAGAAAATCTCAATCGCCTTTTCGCCTGCCTCAGTTAGTTTTGCGCCGCCGCCGTTCGCGCCTCCCCGTACTTTCTCGACCAGTTTTAATCCGGCCTGACTTTCCATTGAGTTAAGAAGGTCCCATGCATGTTTGTATGACATTTTCATGGAAACGGCTGCTTTTGAAATAGAGCCGTTATCACGTATATGCTCCAGAAGCATAACCCTGCCGTATCCTAAAAATGTTACTCCTTCACTCTCCAGCCAGAATCTGCCGTCACAGTAAATGCCCTTTTTTCCGTTTTTTTTCTTTCCTGACATTTTTTTGTGCATAGTGGGTAGTTATATAATACCAGATAGCTATGTCAACTTTTTAAATCCCTGTTTTACCTGAATAAAACGCCGGAACGAACAGCCTGTTACAGGAAAGCGGCAGTTGGATATTGATATACGAAGCCTAAAAAGTAACCCATACCTCCATCTGCATACTCTTTTCTTTTTCCGGCATTTCAATATGCAGTCTTCTCATGGTTATCATCCTGGGCATATCATTTATTTTATTTAAAAAAGAGCTGGCCCTGTTAAATGTTCCGCTTAAAATAAGCCTGTAACATACACTCTGCAGGGCTTCTTCACTGTCTGTCAGCTCCCTTATTTTTTCTTTTTCGGTTATACGGCTGTAATTCCTGATTGTGAGTCCCTCAGCTCCGGCCATCTGGAGTATCCTTGCGCCCAGGCTGTCTCTTTCTTCATCTGCAGCCAGATGTGTTTCCGCCTCCCGTAATTCTGCCGAGGCTTTGCGGATCTCGTTCTTCAGCTTCCTTACCTTCCTGTCCGGGCGTCCGCTCATCTGCTCCTGCTTCAGGGAACGCACTGCAGAAGACTTTTTGATTAATTCGTTTCTTATCCTGTCCAGTTTCCTTCCGGGAGCAGGATATATAAAATGCGAATAGATAAAAATTCCGGCTACAAGGATAGCGCAGCATATCCCTATCCGCTCCATTCCGGTTAATGATCGCTGTGCCATGGTGAAAATCTCATCTTTATTGAAAATGAATATGGAAGAATCTTTTCTCTTGCGCCAATAGATTTTTTCGGGCGGCTTACATTCTCAAGTACAGTAGTTTCGCAATACTCAAGTGAAGAAAGAGAATCATTAAAATCAGTGATGGACTGCCCTGAATAGGAATTACCTTCCAGGGTAAATTCCCCGCCCTGTTCCTGCCGTATACTGTCAAGGACCACATCCCGGGGTATCAGGCCTGAAACCGAATCAAGCATATTAAGAATTTGAGCATTGCATTGTGGAAGTGTTTCTTCAATATAGGTCACTTTATTTCTGATCTGTTCCAGCTGGTTCCTGAGTCTTTTCGCTTCCTCAATCGGGCCGGTCAGTGAACTTTCCTCAATTTCCAGGCTGTCGAGCCTCTTCTCATTTATACTTATGGATGTCATGGTATAGACATAATGAAAGGCAAGCAGGAATATGAGGAGGATTACAGTAATTAACGGGACGATCTTCGGATTTTCATTTACCTTTTTAATAAGAAGCTTTTTTACCGGCACACGGCTGGTAAGTACAGGGATACTGAACGGCCGGATGTCAAGTTCATTAAGGGCAGCGCCTGCTGCGGCCGCATATTCGGACTGAATATTTATTCCGTTTTCGCTGAAAAGAGATTTCAGATCATCATATTGCCACATCCTGACACGCTCATGATCCAGTGAGTATAGATCAGCGACCTCTTCGGAAATGCGTCCTCCTGCAAGGACAATCTCATCCGCTTCTCCTGAGATTGCTGTCAGTTCATCAATTATTTCCGCCAGCCCCTGCCTTACTTCGTCTCCGGCAATCAGCATCTTTTCCTGAAAAACAGCAGGCCCCTGATCCGTAAGACTCACTCCAATAATCCTGTTCCCGTAACACCCTATTACGAATTTGTTTCCATTGCCAGGTTTGATATCCAGCGAAACTGCAATCGCTGTCTCAGGAGCACATATGTTCGCAAGTTCAAGCCTGTATTGTTTCAGGATGTTCTCATAAAATGCAAACCCTGTTCTTTTCATGGCCGCAACAAGGGAAGGCAATATGTCTCCCCGGGCGCTTTGAGGCTGTATTTCACAGGCAAAAAGCCCTTCTTTTGCGGAAAAATCAAGGTAAGGTTCTATCTCCCACATTGCTGCCGCGAGCTGTTTTTCCTCGGTCAGCTGTCCGGGCTCCGTTATATTCAACTCACTTGCCAGAAAACGAACTTCATCGGAAATTATCACAACCCGGCCTTTGACAGGACATTCCCTGAATACCCCGTCCAGGTCCTGCTGCAGGTCCCTTTCTTCGCTTCTGTTTGAGGAAAAATATTTAAGAATTTCTCCTTTGCTGCCCTTTCGCTGTACTTGCAGCAGATTCACGGAATTTTCAGTAATATGAACCGAGGTTACAATACCTGAATTCCTCACAATAGACGTTATAAAGTTATTTATCATGATCCTGGTTTCCTTATGGGACCGCCTCCGAAAATAAAAACAACAATATCGTCCCCCGAATCATACTCATAGGAACTGCCGGAATCACTGCCCTGTATCTTTCTCAGATCCTCAGCAGTAGCAGGGATGGAAGGGTTTTCCTGGCCGAAATCAGTGTAATATGCTCCGCTGTCGCAGCAATCCTGCCCGAATGAGATAATCCTTGCAGTTTCTTTTACCGGATCCATATCTTCATCCCTGTCCACAATAATAAAATAGTACCTGCCCTTTCTTAATTCGCGGGCTTCATCATAATTCCCGCTCTCTTCGACTTCACGGGCCATCTCTTCACATTTTTCCGACCAGGGTGATGACACAAGCGGAAACGGGTAACTTACACTGCTGTCAATGATTTCTCTTATATCCTGTTCCATATAGGGGCCGCGCCATCCCCTGTGGAGATACCTGTCCCACTCCATAAGAGCTCTTGCCGCATCCTCATCCCTGTTTTTTTTCAGAAAACCGTACATTTCTTCATATTCGGGGTTTCCCTCGCCATCGTTTGTCAGGCATAAATATCGGGTTGAAAGCCATGGCCGGTCATCATTACCGCAGTTCGGACACCCGGAAGAGGCGAATTCTCCGTCTTTTCCGGGATCGCCGGGTATAAGGCCCAGGTCCGGATAAAAACCGTCCCTTACAGCTTCCTTGATATGCCTCATTTCCTCAAGGGCTATTATTGTTGTTGATTCATCTGCAATCTTCCCGAATCGCGAGATCATTATGGTCAGGATTATTCCCAGGCACACAATGGAAACAATGATTTCCAGTAAAGTAAAACCTTTAGAGACCTTTGAAAATCCCCCATCTGTCATTCCCCGACTTGATCGGGGAATCCACAAATATTTTAAAATACTGGATACCGGCCTTCCAGGCTGTGTCATAATATAATTCCGTGTTGATAGCATATTGTTTTTCGTAGGGTGGGATTTCACATCCCACCTTGTAGAGGCCTTGCCTCTACATAAAAACCGGTCGGGAATAAATCCCGACCCTACTAAAGGCTCCTGATAATATGTATATCTTTTGCTAAATCAGAACTTTTCAGCCACATCAACAATTTCCCACATACTGACCGCATCCTGGGGCCATGTATAACCGGAAGGACTGCAGACATCGGCCTCCCATATTTCCTGTGTTGAGTCCAGACCTATGACCCGCTGCTCAGCCTTTTCATCATCCTCATCAAAACTGGCATTGGAGATCTTCAGCGTTTTGGGTGTTCCTCCTGCCATCCTTTCGACTGTTGATTTAAGCCTTGGAAGAACAAGGCAATAGTTATTATAGGTATTATAGTCAGCATTCTGCATTCCCTTTGGAGAAAGTCCTTCATTCTGAACAATACCTTCGGTTACCAGTGACGAGTCCCTTCCAAAGCCAAGCACAATTCTGTAAAGCCAGGCGGGATTGCCTACGTTCTCATCCTTTTTTAACAGGGTGTCTATCTTTCCATCCTTACTGTCAGCGCCTGCCCCGATCATCAGGACTCCCACGCCCTCATCAACATCTATAAGGTTCATGGGCCGCCCCTCATCTCCGCTGGCAAATGTCTGGGGTTCAAGGTCCGAGTCTTTCCCGTTTTTCACATAGGCGGAATTCGTACTCCCGTCATAGTCATTTAATACCAGGATCTTACGTATGCCCATTTTTTTAATCTCATCAGCTTCCTTTTCATTCAGTATATGAAGCTGGAGGCGGCATCGTTCATTGAATTCGTATCCTATGGTCTCAGGACCGTTATCCGCATCGCTGTCATCAACAAGCGGTTTCTGAAAATCGCCCCCTCCCTTGCTGTTAACAATCGTAATAAGTTTATTTGGAAGCCGGCTCTTTCTCTGTTCATATACTGTAAGATATCCCCGTAACTCCTTGATATTGCTTTCATCTATCTTTTCAACTGCCGAATTGCCGATATCTCCCAGTCTTGGCGCAATCATGGCAAGAAGAAATCCGATAATGGTGAGGACAATAACAATCTCGAGCAGAGTAAATCCTTCCTCGAATTTTGTCTTTTTTAACAAAACTGACATTTGACACCCTCCGTTCTTAAAATACGATGTATAAACCTCCGGCCCTTCACGGTCATTTTATCCGTATTGATCCCGTAATCCGGCCAGGCAATGCAATAAATGTCGTTTTTAAATTTATTTTGTATTTTATACTTGACAGTTCGTTATATTTTAATAAATATAACGGACATAGTGCATAGTAATAAATCTAGATGAAGTCAAGATAATTATGCACCCCTGTCAATATTTTTTATCAATTTAATAAAGAAAGGAGAAAAAAATGAAGAAGAAGATTATTTTTTTGTTTTTAGCTTTTTTATTGGTTGCATCAACCGGAATAGCCTCGGCCGCCCAGTGGAGTCTGAATGACACGGATGAAAACTGGTATTATGACTTTGGCAGCGGTTGGGCAGGATATTACACTGTTGACGGCACAGTCACAGGTACACCGCTTTATAACATCAACTGGGCAACCACAGTTGTGGATGGCACCGGCATTATACCCAGTACAGGCAGCGGCAGCTATGATTACAACTCATGGCAGGATGGTACCGACTTCAGGGATCAGGGAACATTTGCCCTGGGTATCCCCGACATGGTTTACGGTGATCCGGCTGGCACCTACGAGATGTTTGGCGGAGCTACAGGATTCAGTGGAAAGGAAGCTGAGGACAACTGGATGGTATTGGGATTTGACGCGCCACTTGTAAACAAGGTAACCGGCGAAGGAGTTGACATGCGGGTCCACCAACTCGGGTGGCATCCTGTAGGTATGGAAATTCTTGTAAGCACTGATTCCACATACACAGATGTTGAAAGCATGACCTGGATCTCTCTGGGCATGCTTGATGATACAACTAAACCAATGACCTGGACTGCGGGTACCACTGTTCCCTACATGGACTTTGAATTTGATGATTACGGAATAACAGGTGATGTTAATTACGTCATGTTCGAGGGCAAGGGCCACTGGATAGACGCTGTCGGTTCTCCCGTTCCGATCCCGGGTTCTGTCCTGCTCCTTGGTTCCGGTCTCCTGTCATTGATAGGTATCAGGCGAAAACGGCAGTAAGATTTTTAAGGGTACTCCTCTGAAAATCTACTGTCCCGGTGAAGGAAGAGACGCTTTCAAAGGAGCGTCTTTAGCCCTCACCGGTCTTTCAGGTCGGACCGCTGGCCCAGCAAAAATCTCCGGCCCGGCCATAGGAGGATATAATGTATATTAAAAATATTTTCAATATTAAATTTCCGGGTGCACGATTTATGTGGCTTCTTCCGGGAGTTGTTATCTTTTTACTGATAAGTACTCCTATTGTCTATGCAAACTGTGAGTGTGATGACGGATACTGTGACAGTGTAAGCAGTACCTACTTCGAATTCGGTGATGCCATCACCGAAAGCTGTACATTCACGGCTGACGTGACGCGCCCGGCCGGAAATACGGGCAACGGTTTCACGATCAACGGCCCAAACATTGTAGTAAACGGCGCAGGTTACACTCTTGACGGAGTTTCTACCGCCGGTGCTTCTGTGGGCACAAACGGAATCTTTGCCACTGCGTACTATGGCAGTCATAACGGAACTATCATGAACCTGGAGGTAAAGAACTTCTGGCAGGGGATTAAGTTGCGTGGCAACGGCTCAGCCGACCCAATCTCAGGTTGGCTCGTTGACAATTGCATAGTCCATGACAATGGTCAGTCCGGCCATTTCGCCAAGTACGAAGGTATATGGCTGGATGTTGCCGAAAACTGCACCATCCAGTATTGCACTATTTACAACAACAGCCAGGGAAGCGGTATTGCCGACGGAGTGGGTGACAACAACCATTTTCTCTACAATATAATTTACGGCAATTACAAGCATGCCATCAAGACCTGGTGGGACACCTGGCACACCCTGTCCGAGGGGAACCATGCCTACAGCAACGGCTGGGGCGGCATCAATCATAAGAGCGGCGCCAGTTACGGCGAGCTGATTAACAATATTGCCGAAAACAATGTTGGCCCGGGCATCCAGGCCGGCGGCACCGACAACCTTTTACAGGGCAATGTCAGCACCAACAATAGGGACGGCACTGAAATCGATCCGGAAACAGGTGAACCTTATGAACGCGGTATCGGTATAGACAGCTGGGGCGGCGGCGAACTGGCTTACACCACCCTTATCAGCAATGTTGCCTGCGGCAACGAGTATTACGATATACACATGGGGGATTCCGTCATCCAGGCGGGCAGCCATGACAACACCTGCAACACCACCTATAATTTCGACGATGGTGTAGGGACGGGCGGGTGCGCCTATGTCTGCGAAGAAGGCCTGCCCGTGGCCCGTTTTTATGCCGAAGACACAATGCTATGCACCGGTTCGGTTCAGTTCCGGGACCAGTCCCTGTTCGCCGACGGTTCCATACTTTCATGGGACTGGGATTTCGGGGACGGCTCGGCTCACAGCTTTGCACAGAATCCCCTGCACACCTATGCCTCGGGCATCTACACAGTTACCCTGACAGTCACCATGGATGGCGACCCGGGGCAGACAGATAGCATGACCAAGGATAACTATATCACTGTATGCCCCTATCCCGGGGATGTGGAGCCTGTCGGGGCCCCGGACGGTGATGTGGACGGTTCTGATTATTCCTATTTTTATACAAACTGTCTGGCAAGCGGACCGGCAGGCTGGTGTGATATCAACGGCGACAGCAGTGTTAATGGTGATGATATGGCAACCCTGGGCCTTATGGACTGCCTGTCCTGCCCGTAAGGGCCGGCGGCATAAAAGGAGTAAAATCATGAGAAAAACTAAAATATTACTTATTACAACCGCCCTGCTGGTTCTTTTTTCAGCAGGCGTTGCGTCAGCCGATCCGGCAGTAACCCTGGACCCGGTTTATGCCGCGCGGCATTTCAAGAACACAAGCGGTGAAAAAGAACCGGTCCGGATACATATCAGGCTTTCAGGGGCCTCTGATCTGCTGAATTTCAGCGTAAAGGTTGACTATGATCCTGTAAAGCTAAAAATCCTTGAGTATCATGTTAATGACACTACATGGGATTTTGTCCGGAACGGCTACTACAAGGACAATGACCTGTACATGTTCGGGGCAAGCAGTACGCCTGTAACCGGGGATGCGCTTATAGGCTGGCTTGTTGTGGAGCATAACGGAGGGCTTGATGATACCCCGGCCCTTACAACTTTTAACGTGGAACTGGCCGGAGAGACGGCCTCCGGTTTTGACAACTTTGTAACCTCGGCAGGCACGGTAGTGGACGCAAGTGTTGTTTTTACAGGCGCCGAGTCCGAACTCTTCATCCCGAATCACTTTGATACGGATGCATGCCAGGGGGATTTTGACGGCAACGGCGATGTGGATAGTGTTGATCAAACACGTTTTTACGCGGCATATCCTTCCGCCTATCCGGCGGCGAACTATGATCCGGCTGCTGATCTTGATGCGGACGGTGACGTGGATGACGATGACAAAACCAGGTTTGACGAGGACTACAACCAGACCCTGCCGTGTCCGGTCTGGGGAGGGCATGAAATTGTGACCTCGCATGATGAGATAGGAGGTGACATATACCCCGGACACGATACCCTGGAGAACGGGCATATCTCTGTTGCAGACGGCACGGATTATACCTTCGGGATTCTTCCTGAACCGAATTATTCGGTATTGGATATCACGGCGGATGAGATTTCGGTTCTGGCAGGCAGCATCAAAACCGGGGCTGATTGAGGACCATACCCTGCATGCTTCCTTTTGCAATTTACCGGGGGATGTTAATGGGGATGGAAGTGTGTCAGCAACTGACCTCGCTTTACTTAGGCAGGCTTATGGAAGTCACGTAGGTGGTGAAAAGTATAATCCGCGTGCGGATATCAATCAGGATGAATATGTAACATCGAGTGATTTGGTTATGTTGAGACAAAATTATGGTACTTCTTGTCCATAATTTATTCAATACCATTTTAATAAAGGAGAATATAACAATGAAAAAATATTTTATATTTTTATTACTGGTGGGGATATTGATGGCAACCCAAAGTCATGCATATGCCTCCTATTGGATAATCGAACAAAATGGGGAAATCAATGTGGACGGCATGTCCGAAATTGACTTTGATATAATTTTTTACAATACCGGGGATTCCTTTTCTGCATTTAGTTGGGATACTGATTTATGGATTGATGCTGCTGAACTCACACCTTCTTATTATATAAACCCAGAGGATGAGGAGAAGTATTATGATGTCGTAAATTACATGGGTTTTACTCCTTCAAGCTGGTATTCCGGTGTTTTTCAAAGTGAGGACACGTTTCTGATCTCCGGTTTTACTTTTGCACCGGCCGGAATAACGATAAGCTCCGGTGAAAATCTTATGGCAACGGTCACTTTTGACATTCTTGATCCAGACGCCCCTAATAGCATTGTGGAAGCCGATGTTCTTTCGCTTGATAATGCGACTAGCGGAATAGATAGAGGCTTTATGCATATTGATTATATTAATTGGACATTAGGTGATGCTTCCACTGCCAATCCTGATATAGTAGTTGCAACTCCCATCCCGGGCGCAGCTTTACTGCTCGGCTCCGGGCTTGTCGGATTGATAGGAATAAGGAGAAGAAAAGCATAAAGAGAATTGTAAAATTCTATTCGGGTGAGCGCTCCTGCCTATATAAAAAATATTCAGGGGCGTTCCTCAGATAGCGCGTAACACCCAATGTTTTTGGCCCGGGTATTCTTTCTTATTTTTTCTCTTCTTAATACCTCCCTTTGGGAAGAGTTTTTTTAAAGGAGGATTATTAAAAGCCATAACATTGGGTTTCTCTCTACAGGATTATTATGAAGAAATATTTATTTATTTTTTTAATCGCATTTTTATATTCAGGAGCATCAGCACCTGTAAATGCACATTTTTTATATTTGGATGTTACCGGAGAACAAACCGCATCAACAGGTGAACAGATCGGGGCAGGAGTTTATCTGCACGCAACCCAAAATGACAGTATGATTCCATTCGGAGAAATACCCTGAAGAATGGGCATATCTCTGTTGCAGACGGAACGGACTATACGTTCCAGGTTCTGCCCGAACCATACTATTCCGTATCGGATATAACAGCGGATGCGGCTTCAGTACTGGCAGGCAGCACTAAATCCGGGGCTGATTACAGTTATACTTTTACTAATGTAACTGATAACCATACCCTGCATGCTTCTTTTTGTGAGTGTGTGGGGGATATTAGTGGAGATCTAGAAGTAGACAGTAGCGATTTTATTCAATTTAGAAAGGCATTTGGAAGTGAGTTAGGTTATCCAAATTACAATGACCGTGCCGATTTTGCTGATCCCATAGGGACTATCGACTCAAGTGATTTCATTATTTTTAGACAAAATTTCGGCAGTACTTGCCCATAACAAATTTAATGTATGAATATATTTTATAATTAATAAGGAGAACAACGATGAAAAAACTATTTTTAATCCTGTTACTAATAGTTGGTTTTATGGTGATTCAAAATACAGCCTATGCTAACTATTGGATCATAGAACAAAATGGTGAAATAGATGTAACCGGTGAAAGCCAGGTTATATTTGACCTGACTTACTACAATGAAGGGAATTGGTTTCAGGCCGCAGCATGGGATACAGAACTGCAGTTTGACACCAACGAACTCACACCAACGTTTAACCCTGATGAACCATCAACCCCATTTGATCCTCCATATGGATTTTCTGTGGATTATGTATATGAGGATTCTTTGGGCAGTGAATTTAGCGCCTCAGCCTGGGACTCAGGCATCCTGCATGGCAATATATTCCGTGTTTCAGGCTTGTCTTTTGATGACGTCTGGATTGCTCCTGGAGAAAATCTCATGGCAACCATCACATGGGATATTCTAACTCCGGATGCTCTTAATGGGATTGTCGAGGACGATATTATCGCTCTGGCTAATGTATCTCCTACGCATAGAGGGTTCGTTACACCTGAGGATGTATATATATATGCCGATGCCTCCACTGCCAATCCTGACATTGCAGTCAATGCAGCAGTACCCATCCCCGGTGCAGCCTTGCTGCTTGGCTCCGGACTTGTGGGGCTCATAGGCATCAGGAGAAAGAAGGCGTAAAAAGGAATCAACTATTTACCGGTATCAGTCCGGAAACAGAACATTTCCGGACGGAGCCCCGGCCGTCAGCTAAGTCTTTTAATGTCGCAGCTGATGGCTGAAAGCGTTCATCAAAAAACGCATGTTTTTAGATGAACGCCAGCTAAAAGGAGACAGACATTATGAATTTAAAAATGAAACTTTTAATGATTTTAACTTGTATATTTTTAATGGGCGCCACTCAGGCCCATGCCCATTATTTATGGATAGATCCGGGAAAGCCGACTAACGCTACCATCGGTGATACTGTCGATGTGGATGTCTATCTGCATGCGACAGAGGATGATGGGCTTCAGATGTGGGCTCTATGCCTAGGATTTGATGACACAAACATTGATGGTGCTGAGTTAACTTACGTGGAAGATTCGATCATTTATGGGGATTCTGTTTTGGATCCAGGCTTTGCAGATGAAAGTTACGTTGGGGGCGCATCCACGAAGTATGCTGGCGAAAGTCGAATTGTAGAGATTTCCCAACAAAGCTTATTTAACACTGAGGAGCTTACTTCAGGTGAAGATTTCCTGCTTTTCAGTATCAGCTTCGTCTTTAACGGCGGCATCATGGATGGTGAGGATGTCTGGGTCGAATGGAAACTAGGTGATGGTATAGGCTTCGATTCAGGCTATTACACCGTAGATGTTGCTAACGGACCTGATTATGCAGCCGTACCCATCCCGGGTGCAGCCTTGCTGCTGGGCTCCGGGCTTGCAGGACTGATAAGCATCAGGAGAAGGAAGGCATTAAAAAGAATTGATAGACATTCCGTTTATTAAGAGGAGCGCTCCGGTCTATGTGAATGTTCCGGGGTGTTCCCGATTTTTTATAAGGCAGGGAACATTATGAAACGCTTTACCTTTTTATTATCTGTTTTTTTAATTTTATGGACCTTCTCATCTCCCTTACAGGCCCATTATCTTTATCTGGATACTGTCGGAGAGCAGGCGGCCTCAGCAGGCGGGCAGGTCGGCCTTGGGGTATACCTGCACGTCACGGAAAACGACGGCCTGGACTTTTACTCATTGGACCTGGGATTTGATGACGCAGCCCTGAACTGTTCCGAACTGACCTATGTGTCCGTAGATTATGGCGATGACGGTATGATTCCCTTTATATATTCCACGGAATACGCGGCTGGGGAATCTATAAAATACTCCGGCGAAAGCCTGCTTAAATATATCGGCAGGGACACACCTAAGGGGGCAACCCTTCCCATATATGAAGACGAAAATTTACTTCTGTTCACAGCATATTTCACCTTTGCCGGAGGCGACTGGGACGGGGAAGACCTGTGGATTGAATGGGACCCGTTATTGAGCGGCTTTGGTTTTGACAGTAATTTTTACTTTTCTCTGGATGTTTACTCAGACTCAACAGGGGCCGTGCTCCTTGACGATAACGGCCCGGATTACGCTGCTGTGCCCATACCGGGAGCAGTCTGGCTGCTGGGTTCGGGATTGGCAGGCCTGGGCATCAGGAGAAGAAAGGCGGCATATAAAAAACACACTGTAACATAATGCTGTGTGTAGTAGGGTTGGGTTTTACACTCAATACTGTTGACTTAAGAAAAATAAGCAGGCATGGCGACTTAATCGTCATTCCCGCGCAGGCGGGAATCCACTTTAAGTATTTAAAAACAAAAGCAAAATAGATTTCCGCCTGCGCGGGAATGACGGATATGAATCTTTAAAAAGAAAATATAACACACGAATATGAAATATTCAGTATCAACCATACGGGTTTTTTG